>JBGUED010000212.1:0-5067 GCA_041821525.1 Candidatus Aminicenantaceae bacterium
AACATTCGCCGGTACCACAGCCGGTTGGTCTCCCCCACGGAACGGCCGACTCCGGAGAGGGCAGATTCCACGGGAAAAGGCACCAGGATCCGGTCGGCATATTCCTCAGGCTGTTCCAGATCCCGGGGCTGGATGGAGTAGTCCCAAAGTCCGTTCAGGCTCATCCAATCGGTCCTGACCATTTGAGGGCGGGGGTACTCCGGATGCACGTTATCAGGCGTCACGGACGCTGCCCAGCGGGTCATAATCCGGCCCTGGGCCGGGCTCCAGGCGGGCTCTTTGGCCGCACCCCCCTCCTGCCCAAACAGCGCGTGGGCGGCTGTCATGATCAGCCACAAATAGGCCAGACCCATCACACGGACCATGCAAACATTATCTCTCACTTCAATCCTCCACAGTGCAGTAAAAATCCTTATTGCAGGTGTAACACTTGTATGTGATGCTCCGCTCTTCGTCCATCTTGTCCTGGGAGATATCATCTCCGAAGGCACAGGTCTTCACCACATAGTCTGATCCGCAGTAAGGACACTTGCCGTCCATCGATTTTTCCATCTTTTGTTTCTTCATGTTCACTCCATCCTGTTTCCTTCGGCCGGAAGGAGCGGGTTCCCGCCCCCACAAGCAGAATCCGGAAACTGCGCATGATCCTTTCTCTTCTGTAGCCAGGCTAGAACAAGGCCATCACAAAATAAAAGGTCATGATTCCCGAAGCGATCAGCTTGAGGACCATGCCGACCAGCACACCCATGAATACGCCCCAACCGGCGCGCAGGGCCTCATGGGCCTGTTTCCCGGCCCACATCTCTCCGCCGATGGCTCCCAGGAAGGCGCCGATGATCAGGCCGAAAGGCGGAAAAACCAGCAGTCCCAGGAGCATGCCCGCTACAGCGCCCCAGAATCCCATGCGTGACGCCCCGAATTTGCGGGCCCCGGCCGCGGGTATCAGGAAGTCCAGAGCCGTTACCACGACGGCGAGGACGCCCATGCCCAGCAGAAAACCGGGAGAGAACGGATCCCAGCCTCTGGCAAGGGAAAGCAGGATCAAGCCCAGAAAACTGAACGGAGGTCCCGCGATCCCGGGTACCACACAGCCTACCAGCCCCACCAGCATGCTGAAGCTGGCGAGAACCACCAGAAAAACCTCCATTGTCCCCATATTTTAGCCACAGGGCGAAGGGTTTGCCAACTTTCTTTTTTCGGCATGTAAAAATTGTTTACATCCCATGGGATTTCAAGGCAAGAGAATGTCTCATAACCTTTTTGTTTATAGAATGTTATGCTATATTTGTCTTAATGGCATTAAAATTGCTTAATCTGGGTTAGAACATTGAAAAAATATATGGCCCTCGCCCTCCTGGTGATCGGAGCATACACAGCCCTGCTCCCGGCCGCCACCCCCGGTCCTCCCAGGGTGGACGGATTCCAGGAGGCCTACCTGGCGGCCAGAAAGACATTTTATTCCGTTCTCAAGCAGGGCTCGCAGGGCCTGCCTTTCACCGCGGATGACTACCTCCAACTGCAGTCGGCACAGCTGCTGCTGCCCGGATTGTACGAGCACCTGATGAACTCCTACTTCCTGATCCCCATCCCGGATGAGGCTCGAGATGAGGAACCCGGTGCCCTCTTCCAGGAACTCGCCACCGAGATGGCCGAAGAGTTCCTCCGTTCCATCCCCGTGGAGAGCCCCAGGCCAGGCATCTCTCCCCTGAGGTCCCTGGTCCTGTCCACAGGCTACTATGCTCAGGAGGCATTTCCCACGTTCCGCAGCTTCTCCCGCCGTGTCCACAGGAAGGTCAAACGCCAGTGGGCCTTCGACGATATGGAGGTCCGGAAGAATCATAAGATCACGAAGGGCCGGGGCGTCCGGCTGGCCATCATCGATACGGGGCTCGATCCCAGTCTGCGGGATATCCGCAGCCGTGTAATCTCCTACAAGGACCTGCTGGACCGGACCGCGCCTCTTCAGGGAGCGAGTCGGTTCCCCTATGACTGGGAGGGGCACGGGACGTCGCTGGCCTCCGTCATCCTCCAGGTTGCGCCCGAAGTGGAGCTCATGATCGTAAAATTCTACGAGGGTGAGAGTATGGGGCGCGTCCCCGCTTCCCGCTGGACGCACTTCCTTATCGCAGCCGGGATCATGTGGGCCGCCCATAACGGCGCCGACATCATCAATCTGAGTGTGAGCCTGCGCCATGACACTCCGGAGCTGAGCAAGGCTATCCGATACTGCTGGGACCACAACATCGTGGTCGTCACTTCCATGGGCAACAAGAGGTCCTCGTCCCATCCCACCTCCCCCCTCTTCCCCGCCGCTTACCCCTGGACAATCGCGGTCGGCGGGATCGAAAAGACCGGCGAGACATTCCAGGTCTGGGAAAATTCGGCCTCCGGATCGTATGTGGATGTAGTGGCCCCGGCCAAGGACATCTGGGTCGAAGCCCCTCAGTACCGTGGGCGCGAGCTTATGGTCAACAACCGGTACGGGAACTCGCTGGCGACCTCCTTTGTCGCAGGCAGCGCGGCCCTCCTGCTGGCAGCCATGGATGCCGACACACGGATGGCCCTCAAATCTCAACCGGGTCGGCTGTCGGATTCCATACGGAGCATCCTGCAGCAGACCGCCTCCAACGAAAAAGTGGGTTGCCTCTTTTTCAATTCCTTCTCAGGGCACGGGCTGATCGAGATCTCAGAGGCCATCGCCCTGGCCCGGGCCTGGTCCCTTGACAGCCACCTCCCCCACTTTAGCCAGGCTATTCCGGATGGGACAGGAATTTCAGGCCGAGCGGCTAAAGGAGCAGGGCCAGGCTGATCAGCCAGTTTATCCCGTAAAGGACCGCCAGTACGATGATCCCACGGTTCAACCAGGCTCCGGTCCCGAAAATGGCCGCCGTCCCCAGGGGAAAGGCCAGAACACCGATCCGGAATACCGCCTGGATCAGGATGTAAAGCACGGTGAGCGCCCCCAGGCGGTGGAATCCCCAGCTCCCGGCCAGGTCTCCGTGCACCGTCGCCACCACCGAGCGCGTCAATCCGCATCCCGGACAGGGCAGCCCAGTCAGGTCGAGGAACGAACATGTAGGAGGAATCTGGAAAGAAAACAAGTGCAGGTGACGGCCCGCAGGCCCGGCAGGTGACAGCATCAGGGCGGCGGCGATGATCGCCGTGCAGATCAGGAGCACCACCAGGTGCGGCATCTGTCGCCGGTCGAGAGATAAGACCCGTAGGCCGGCCCTGGGACTCGGTTCGGGATCGGAGATCATGGTCGAGTTCAGACGAAAGAGTCCTTGACCTCCGGCTTCATCAGGATCACCAGGCACCAGATGCCGACAGGAAGCCCGATCACGCAGCAGGGGCTGATGCAGGGAAACATGGCCAGGATGCTGGCGGCGACGGCCAGGCTCCACTGCTGCAGGTCCTTCATCTTCAATGCGGCATAGATGATAAAGGCCGCGACCAGCAGCCCGACGAAGGCACCGCCCATGGCGAACACGCCCTCGAACAGTTCATCATACCAGCCCGGCATCTCATCCGCCCAGCGGTCCGCATAGTGGGCCAGCGATCCCAGTCCGGCCCCCATGATGGTCAGCAGGGTGAAGACACCACCCACGATCCCTGTGATCAGAAGCCCCAGTGATGGTCCGGAGACCCGTTGGCGGGCTAAGGCCGCCTGTTGTGTTTTGGTTTCGTTGTCGCTCAATCTTCCCTCCTCCACTCACCTCATTCCCAACCCGGAGGTCCGGGTGGATACCGATCAAGTTCACTATATAATACGAGACTGTCCCCGAATTTGTTCAACCCGACCACACAATCCCGATCTCTATGGCTGGCTCCCGCCGATACGAGTTATTCGAACTCGACGCAACGAAGTCGATGGGCCGAGCTGGGACCGCACGGAGGGTAAAAGATGTCAACAACAGAATAAGAAAGTTTATGGCTTGGATGTGTTGACATCTTTTATGAATGATCCATGTTAGATCATTTTGATGAAATCTTCCCAGGCAGTCGCCTCCAGCGTTTCCGTGGTGGAATGCCCGTAAGACCGGATGATCAGGGCCGCCTTCATAACCTGTTTGGGGTCATCGGATTCGATGATATCGATCACATCGAATCTGCCGCTGACCGCATAGCTCTCCTTCCAGCGTACCTCCGGGCATTCCCGGCTGATCTTGGAGGCCACGGTCTCTGCGATCTTCTTGAACTCATAAGGGTCGCTGAACGCTTCGGGTGACACACGGCTAAGGATGATGTAAGTTGCCACAGGTCCCTCCTTTGGGGTGACTTTTCTCCGGTTTTAGCTTACGACAAAACCGGATGACGAGCAATAAAAAAAAAGCAACAAAAACATGTCATTTTACGTTATACTATTTAGATAGGGATTATAGAGGTTGAATTTAGATAGGGATTATAGAGGATGAATACTATGTCAAATACGACAACAAAATATTTCGATGACCCAGACATCTCCCGGATCCTCACGCGAATCCTGGAGGATCAGGGAGGTTTCTACAAGATCGAGCAAAAATCGGGCAGCGGGCAGGACCCGGAGTTGGCCACCACGACCGATCCCGTGAAGCTGTACATGCGGGAGATGGGGAGTATTTTCCTGCTCTCCCGGTCCGAAGAAGTGATGTATGCGAAAAGGATCGAAAAGGGCGAGAACGTCATTATCAACGCGCTCTGCAACACGCCCTTTATTTTAGGTGAGATCATGCATCTCGAAGAGAGCTTGAAGAGCGATCCCAATGTGGGCCGCCGCTATTTCGAGCTCAGTGAAGAAGACATGGGACGGGAAGGTTACCAGCAGAAGATCGAAGAGATCCACAGTACTTTCAAGAAGATCAGGGAGATCGCCGGCCACCTGGAACGCCTGACCGGCAAGAAGGCATCCAGCTTTGTACGGGGACGCCATGTGATCAGGATCAAGCGCCTCATCTGCGGATTGGATATCCGACCCAAAGCCATGGACGAGATCATCGACCACATCCATCTGAAACTGAAAAAGGACGCAGAAAAGTCTGGGCCGCGTTCTCAGAGCCGGGAGGCCCGGGCGATACTCCAGAGCATCGC
>JBGUED010000213.1:0-5035 GCA_041821525.1 Candidatus Aminicenantaceae bacterium
TTGATTGCGGTCTCCGTATCCTCCTTTTAGGGCATGAAGGTGGGGGAGATTAGAAAAAATGAATTCTCACTCCCTTTAGGGTGGGAAGGGTGGGGGAGGTTGGACGGGCTTGACGAGGACAGAATCAATCAGGGAAACAGTTCCTGATACTTCTGCAGCCCGGCCTTGAAGACCGTGATGGCGCGGCGGAGGTCCTCTTCCTTGAGCACGTAGGCGATGCGGACCTCGTCCAGCCCCTTTCCCGGCGTGCAGTAGAAACCCTGAGCCGGGGCCACCATGACAGTCTCTCCATCCAGGCGGAAATCTGTAAGCATCCAGCGTACGAAATGTTCACTGTCCTGGATGGGAAGCTTCACATGGATGTAGAACGCGCCCTGCGGCTTGTGCATCACGATCCCGGGAATGTCCTTGAACCCGTCGAAGAGGACGTCCCGGCGTATCTGGTACTCCTCCCGGATAGGCTCGAAATACCCATCCCCCATGGAGTACGCGGCCAGGGCCGCCTTCTGCTCCATTGAGGGCGGACACAGCCGTGCCTGGGCGAACTTCAGGGCAGCCTGATACACCTCCGGATTGCGCGTGATCACAGAGCCGATGCGGGCACCGCAGCAGGAGAAGCGCTTGGAGATGCTGTCGACCACGATAGACCTGTCCCGGATGTCGTCGAACTCCAGGATACTCTTGTGTACGGCTCCATCGTAGACGAACTCCTTATACACCTCGTCCGAAATCAGAAACAGATCGTGTTTTTTGACCAACTCCCTTACCCGGTCCATCTCTTCCGAGGTGTAGACAGTCCCAGTGGGATTATTGGGCGAACACAGGAGGATGGCCCGGGTCCGCTTTGAGATCTTGGACTCTATGACTTCGGGGGGCGGCAGACGGAACCCGTCGTTCACATCCAGGGTAAGGGGGACGATCCGGACATTGGCCCCCGAGGCATACCCGTTGTAGTTGGTGTAAAAGGGCTCGGGGATGATGATCTCCTCACCCGGGTCAGCCACAACGCTGAAGGCATAGTGGATGGCCTCCGACCCGCCTATGGTGATGAGCACGTTGTCGACCTCGAGAGAGATCCCGTATCCTGCAAAATACCCGACGATGGCGCTGCGCAGTTCGAGAAAACCCTGGGCCGGGCCGTAGCTCAAGACCTTGTCCGTGCAGCTGCGGAACGCCTCCCAGACCGGCTCCGGAGTGGGGATGTCGGGCTGGCCGATGTTGATGAAATAAACATGTGCTCCTTCGGCGATGGCCTGATCCGCAAAGGGTTTGAGCTTGCGGATGGGAGATTCCTGGATTTCGTGACCTCTCTGAGAAATATGCATGGCGTAATTCCCTCCCCCCTGGAATATTCCTAATAGTGCCGGAATCAGATCATCACAATGTGCATCCCAAGGTTGTATATATATGTATAGATCGATTACCTGCTCATGGAGAAAATGATTATTCCAAAAAAACCCGGAGGTTGTCAAAGTTTTTATTGCCTCGCCCGGGAGATTCTGATATTTTGGTCAGGACCTTAAGACAGGGATATGCACAAAGATCCGGCAGCCTCCGTCACCCACAAAGAGAGTTGGGGCACGTATCATATGCTGACTCTTAACACTCC
Organism: Candidatus Aminicenantaceae bacterium; assembly: GCA_041821525.1. Taxonomy (GTDB): domain Bacteria; phylum Acidobacteriota; class Aminicenantia; order Aminicenantales; family Aminicenantaceae; genus JAUXEH01. The sequence goes on from JBGUED010000213.1 coordinate 1,610, forward strand.
TGAGATCGCAACGCTGGCGGCTCCCGGACAGTTCATCATGGTGCGCACCTCCCTCCTCCACCATCCCCTGCTCCGCCGGCCTTTCAGCATCCACGCCGTGTCCGGGACCGAGCTTATAATATTCTTTCAGTCCGTGGGAGTCGGCACAAGACTCCTGAGCCTGACAGATAAGGGACAGGCCCTGGACATCCTGGGTCCCCTGGGGCAGGGGTTCGACCTGAGCGGAGACTTGAAGGGCTTCCAGGCCGCTCTGGTGGGAGGCGGGCGCGGGATCGCCCCCCTCTTCTTCCTGGCCGGCGAACTGCGGAAAAAGGGGGCCGATGTCCGAATCTTCTATGGAGGGAAGTCGGAAGAGGACCTCGTCCTGCGGGAGCGATTCGCCTTCGCCGGATTTGCACCTGACTGTTCCACGGAGGACGCCTCCTACGGGTATCACGGCCTGGTGACCGACCTGGTCATCAAGGACACCAGGGAGACATACGCTCCCGACCGGCTCTTTGCCTGCGGCCCCGACGGCATGCTGCAGGCCGTGGGAGAACTGGCTCACAGGCTGAACATCCCGGCCGAGCTGTCCCTGGAATCGATCATGGGGTGCGGATTCGGCGCCTGCTGGGGCTGTGTCCACAAGATCCGGAAGGACGGAGAAGAGGCCTGGAGGAAGATCTGTGAGGAGGGCCCCGTTTTCCTGGCAGAAGATGTGGTCTGGAGGGGAGAGGATCGATGACAGACCTGTCGGTGGACCTGGGATTCTGCATTCTCAAGAACCCTGTGATCGCTGCCAGCGGCACCTTCGGCTATGGGCTGGAATTTCAGCCTTTCCTGGACTTGAACAGGCTGGGGGGCTTCGTGGTCAAGGGGCTGTATTACGATCCCAGGCCCGGGAACCCGCCCCCGCGCTTATTCGAGACCGCAGGCGGGCTGATCAACGCCATCGGGCTGCAAGGCATCGGGGTCGAGCGCTTCGCCGAGGAGGTTCTACCCAAGCTTCAGGGGCTGGAATCCGCCTTGATCATCAACGTGTGCGGGGACCATGAGAAAGAGTATGCCATGGTAGTGGACCACTTGAATGGCTTGGAGGGCATCACCGCCTACGAGCTCAATATATCCTGTCCCAACGTGAAGCAGGGGGGGCGATGTCCGGCCATGGATCCCGATGCCACCTTTCGCATCGTGAAAGAGGTCAAGAAGATCAGCCGGCGTCCTCTCATCACCAAACTCACACCCAATGCCGCGGATATCACGGAGGTGGCTGTAAGCGCACAGGAGGCCGGGTCAGACGCGCTCTCCCTCGTCAATACCTTCCTGGCCCTGGCCGTCGATGCAGAGAGCCGCAGGCCTGCGCTGGCCAATGTGCTCGGCGGGCTGAGCGGACCGGCTATCAAACCCCTGGCCCTGCGCATGGTCTATCAGGTGGCGGCCCGGGTCTCTGTCCCGGTCATCGGAATGGGCGGAATCACGAGCGGCACGGACGCGGCGGAATTCCTCATCGCCGGTGCCAGCGCCGTCCAGGTGGGCACCGCTAATTTTGTGGACCCTCAAGCCACCCTGAACATCATCTCCGAGCTGGAGGATTACGGCCGGAGACACAATATCGAAAAGATAACCGAGTTGATCGGGACCTTGAAGACCTGACAGAGAAAGGAGTCCAGGACATGGGACAAACCGGCAATGCGCACAGGATCATCGTAGCTCTGGATGTGGGCACGCGCAGCCAGGCGCTCTCCCTGGTGGAGAGCCTTCCCGAGGGGCAGATCTTCAAAGTCGGGCTACAGTTGTTCACGGCTGAGGGGCCTTCCCTGATTCAGGAAATCGCCCAGAGGGGAAAAAGGGTGTTTCTGGACCTCAAGCTGCACGACATCCCGAACACCATCGCCGGTGCCGTGTCCATGGCCGCAGGTCACGGGGTGGCCATGATGACCCTGCATGCCTCGGGCGGAAGAGAGATGATGCGGCGCGCAGCCGAGGTCGCCGCAGACAAGGCTGACGCCGCGGGCAGGGACCGCCCCCTCCTCCTGGGGGTCACCGTCCTCACCAGCCTGAAGGACGCGGAACTGGGAGAGATCGGGATGCCGGCCGATGCTGCGGGCCAGGTGCTCAAGCTGGCGCGTCTGGCACAGAGCGCGGGCATGGACGGCATCGTGTGTTCTCCCCTGGAATTGGGGATGGTACGGGCTGAATTCGGGAGGGAATTCCTGGTAGTCACACCCGGGATCCGGCCAGCCTGGGCGGCCGCCCAGGACCAGAAGCGGATCATGACACCCGAGAAGGCTCTGGCCGGGGGAGCCGATTATCTGGTCATCGGCCGGCCCATCACCGCCGCTCCTTCACCCGGAGAGGCATTCGCCAGGATCAGGCAGGCGCTAGATGGCGCTGATACCGACCCCCACGGCGAAGATGGCGCTTAGTACGATGCTGATGGCGAACATCAGGACAAAGGTCACCACAATAATCACAACCAGATAGGTTATGACCTTATCTTTGGGCGTTTCCATCAATCCCGCAGCCAATCCCAGATACATCAGGTAGATGCCGTAGAGGGAGATCAAGGGGGCCAGCACTCCCAATGCGGGGATGATGTACAGGGCCCCGGCGATCCACATGGGTGTCTGGCCGTACACGGCCAGCTTCATGGCACTGAGCTGATCCTGCCGGGAGGCAAAGGAGCCAGCCAGAGAGTTGATTATAAATCCCAGGACATATACGGACAACAACGTCATGCCGTAGAACAGGATCGCCCGCAGCAGCCCGGGCCCGAATCCTTGCCGATAGGTCCCATAGAACGGGATCCGCTGGCCGATCAGCCAGTTGCCGATGAACTGGGCCACAGCAGGAATGGCAGCGAGGATCAAGACATAGGAGGAAAAAAGCTGCGGGACCGGATACGTCTCCTCCTTGATCTTCTCCCACTCCTCTTTCGGCTTCAGCAATATCCCTTGAACGCGAGCTTTGAGGTCCATTCGTTTCCTCCTCTCAGATTTGTTCAACTATATCTCGTAAATTCAGCGGGAGTCAAGCAGATTTAATGGAACTTGCGCAGACTCCCGGACGACACGGGAGTAGGGATTGGAGGCGCGGGTCGGATTCGAACCGACGAATCGAGGTTTTGCAGACCTCTCCCTTAGCCACTTGGGTACCGCGCCTTTAATGAGGTGTCTTAGTTGGAGCGGGCGAAGGGATTTGAACCCTCGACCTTCTGCTTGGCAAGCAGACGTTCTACCACTGAACTACGCCCGCTCGACTGCATCCACAGGGGAGCGATACTGGATTACCCTACCAAAAACCAAAATAACTGTCAAGCTGAAGGGTCTGGGTTCGGTCACCTAGCGCGTGGGGCGCAGCATGACCAGATCACCCTGGTTGATGGCATCCCGGCTTGAGAGCACCTTGACGGTCGCGGTTTTTTCCTGGACATCGATCACGACCAGG
>JBGUED010000214.1:0-5030 GCA_041821525.1 Candidatus Aminicenantaceae bacterium
GATCACGGCCGGAGGCAAGACCGTGTTCGTGGGTGTCAAGAACGACCTGCGCATGGACATGATCCGGGATTGGCGGCGGCCCCGCTACACCTATGAATCGGGGAAGATCGCTTTCGGCGATTTCGAGACCAACGGTGATTTCCTGTTTGCCGCGCTGGAAGGAAGCAAGCTGGACTACACCATCGTCAACCTGACCAAGGCCCTGTACAGGGGAAAGGACCTGGTCGATGTCAAGCCAGGATTTTTCGGCCTGGCCTTCGATGCCAGCCCCGACCAGGCCGGCAAGGGGAAACTGAGGTACTGGCGCGACTCGGCTGTGGTCGAGCGCTGACCCCCGGGGAAGTCCCGACCTGTGATGATCCTCTGTTTCTGGTGATCAGGGACTTGGCCTAAAGAAAAGATAGGAGTCGAACATGAAAAGATACGGGGCTGTTCTGTGCATCGGGCTTTTCCTGGCAGCGAGCCCGGGTCTAAGCCAGGAGCCGCAGTGGTATAAGGGCAATACCCACTGCCACACCCTCCACTCGGACGGGGATGAATTCCCGCGGCGTGTCATTCGCTGGTATCGGGACCACGAATATAACTTCATCGTGATCACCGACCACAACACAATAACCGAGGTCAAATACCTGGATACGGATGACCGGGACGACTTCATCCTGATCCAGGGGGAAGAGGTCTCGGATTCTTTCAAGGGGACACCGGTCCACCTCAACGCGCTCGACACACAGAAGCTCATCGAACCGCAGCACGGAGCATCGATCGTGGAAACCCTGCAGAACAACGTGGACGCCGTCCGCAGGGCCGGGGCCGTGCCCCAGATCAACCACCCCAACTGGAAATGGTCCTTCACCCACGAGGAGATGTCCCAATTGACAGGAGTCTATCTCTTCGAGCTCTACAACATCTGCTACGACTGCAATAACTTTGGGGCGGGAGGCCGGCCCGGCATGGAAGAGATCTGGGACAAGATACTGTCTAAGGGTGTCCTGATGTATGGGGTGGCCTCGGACGATGCCCACGACTACCTGGGGGAGTTCAGCCAATTCAAATCCAATCCGGGTACCGGCTGGATCATGGTGCGGGCCGACAAGCTGACCCCCGGAGCCATTGTCACGGCCCTGGAAAAAGGCGACTTCTATGCCACTGTCGGCGTAACCCTCAAGGACATCCGTGTGAGCAAAAACAAATACGTGGTGGAGATCGAGCCCTACCGGGATCTGACCTATACCACCTGCTTCACCGGCAGGGACGGGAGGATCCTGCAGGAGACACACGGCAACCGGGCCGAATACCGCTTCACGGGTGACGAGCTCTATGTCCGGGCTCGTGTCTTCGAATCCTCTGGCAAATTCGCCTGCACACAGCCAGTTTTCGTGAAAAAATAACCCGCGGGAAGGGAGAAGCACAAGACCCGCCGGCACGCGAGATAAATGGCAAAGACACGGGGACACGCTCTGGCCGCACGGCTGGATTCCCTGTACGAGTTCGACCGGGAACCGGTGACAACCGGTAAGCTGCAGGGATTCGGCAGGTTTGTGGGGACCTATGCCGGCGAGCATGTGGCCGGGACCGAGTTCGTAATCGGTCCCCTGTTTGTGACTCACGGTGTTTCTGCTCCCGATCTGTTCCTGGGACTGCTCGTGGGCAACCTGTTGGCCGTCCTGAGTTGGGCTTTTTTGTGTGCTCCGATCGCGGTCAAGGTACGGCTGACTCTGTACTGGCACCTACGGAGTATCTGCGGCCCCTCCCTGACATTTGTCTACAGCATCGTCAATGCTTTGATGTTCTGCTTCCTGGCAGGGGCCATGATCGCTGTGGCGGCCACAGCCGTGGGGCTCCCGCTCAAGATGCAGATGCCGGGGCTTCAGGACTTGTATCCTGATTCGGTCCTTTGGGTGCTGGTGGTGTTCTTGGTCGGTGCCGCGGTCACGGCCCTGGCCATCCTCGGATTCGAGCACCTCGCCCTCTTTGCCAGGATCTGCGCTCCCTGGATGTTTCTGGTTTTCGTTGCAGCTGCCGTGGCCGTCCTCCCCAGGCTGGGGTGCCATTCACTCTCTGACTTCTGGCACGTGGCCAACTCGAAAATCTGGACGGGAGTGCCGCTGGTCGGGCAGTCCAAGTTCACTTTCTGGCATGTGATGTTCTTCGCCTGGTTCTGCAACATGGCCATGCACATCGGGATGGCGGATCTGTCGCTTTTCCGGTTCGCCCGGCGCTGGTCCTACGGATTCGCAAGTGCCTTCGGCATGTTCTTGGGCCATTATGTGGCCTGGATCAGCTCTGGAATTCTGTGTGCTGCAGCCAATGTAACAGTGGCTCCCGGGCCCATCGCTTACATGGGAGCCGGCGTGGCAGGCGCCGTGTGCGTGGTGATCGCAGGATGGACCACGGCCAATCCCACGCTCTACCGAGCCGGCCTGGCCCTCCAGGCCGTGACCCCGAATTGGAAACGCTGGAAGGTCACACTCGCGGCCGGGCTGGTTACAACCACAGCTGCCTGTTTTCCTGCGCTGGTCATGAGGCTCCTGGAGTTTGTGGCCCTCTACGGGCTGATTCTCATGCCCATGGGGGCCGTGATCTTGGCCGATTTTTGGATATTTCCTCGCCTCGGGCTCCAGCAGAACTATGCCGCCGCCCACCGCCGTCTTGTCAACTGGCCCGCAGCCCTGAGCTGGGGTCTGACTCTGTTGATTGCGTTCCTGCTGCCGCTCGACTTGTATTTCAAGGGTCTGCCCGGATGGTTTACAGCCCTGTTCTTGTACACAGCGGCAAGCTACATCGAACAGAGGATCCTGGCCCCGCGGAGGCGCCGGCATGCGTAGGTTCTGGCTATTTATTTCCTTGATCGGACTGATCCTGACCCTGGGCCCTTCGCTCCTGGTGTTTGCCGGCCGCCTTACCTGGCAGATCCATGCCCTGCTGATGGCAATCGGCATGGTCCTTTGGTTCGTAAGTACACCCCTGGCTTTGCGGCGTCCCGTATCCCGCGATGAGGAGAAAATAGAATGAGCAGATGGATGATGGCCTTCCTGCTAGTGGGCACGATAGTCGTTCTGGCATGCCGGAGCAATACTCCTTCCGAGATGCGTGGGCAGCAGTTGCGGTGCGAGTATCTGGAAAATCCATTGGGAATCGATAATGCAAAACCGAGGCTGAGTTGGAAGCTGACCTCCTCGCTCAGGGGGCAGAGACAGACCGCCTACCAGGTCCTGGTAGCATCCAACGAGGATCTATTGGCTCGTGATCGAGGGGACCTGTGGGATACGGGAAGGACCGCGGGTGGCCGGACCAGCCACATCGAGTATTCCGGAAAACCTCTCGAGTCCAGGATGCGTTGTTTCTGGAAGGTTCGGAGCTGGGACCAAGACGGGAGGGCGACGGATTTCAGCCTTCCTGCGTCATGGTCCATGGGGCTCCTAAAGAAAGCAGAGTGGGAGGCCCATTGGATCCGTGCCGATAGCTCCCCTCCGAAGGGCCCATCGGAGTCCTACGCACCCGGCCCTCCTCCGCCTTATTTCCGCAAAACTTTTCAGATCGACAAGCCCATTGCCAGGGCCTTTGTCTATGTGACGGCTCGGGGGATCTTCGAACTGCGGATCAACGGATCGATGGTCAGCGAGGACTTGCTGGCTCCAGAGTGGACCGACTACAGCCGCCGCATCCAGTACCGCGCCTACGATATCGGTGACATGCTGAAAACAGGCAGGAATGCGCTGGGAGCCGTAGTAGCGGATGGCTGGTACAGCGGGTATGTAGGCATGCGGAGGCTCCGCGGGAACTACGGCCTCGAAAACAGCCTGCTCCTGCAGCTGGAGGTGGAATTTGAGGACGGCACACGGACACGAATCATCACGGATGAAACCTGGCTCTGGTCCGAAGGGCCCATCAGGACGGCTGACCTCCTGATGGGTCAGGACCAGGATGCCCGTAAAAACATGCCGGGATGGGATCGAGCTGATTTCGACGATTCGGCCTGGCGGCCGGTCCGAACGGCAGCAGCGTCCGAGGCGCTGCTGGTGGCTCAACCTTCCCCGCCTGTGCGGATCATTGAATTTCTGGAACCCGTGAGTGTGGCCGAACCGCGGCCGGGCGTATTCGTGTTCGACCTGGGCCAGAACATTTCCGGTTGGACCCGGCTCAAAGTCAATGGAAAGGCCGGAGACAAAATCACGATGCGTTTTGCCGAGCGCCTTAATCCGGATGGGACCATCTACACCGAGAACTTGAGGAGCGCCAGGGCAACAGACACCTATATCTGCGCGGGAGGAGGTGACGAGGTTTTCGAGCCCCGCTTCACGTTCCACGGCTTCCAGTACGTAGAGGTCACCGGATATCCGGGCTCACCCCGACCTGAAGCCGTGACCGGGTGTGCGATCTCCACGATTAATCTGAATACCGGGACCTTCTCCTGCTCAGAACCTATGGTCAACAGGCTTTTTTCCAATCTGCTCTGGAGCCAGCGCGGCAACTACCTGAGCATACCCACCGACTGCCCTCAACGCGACGAACGGCTGGGGTGGATGGGAGATGCCCAGATTTTCATCCGTACAGGGAGCTTTAACCAGGACACGGCAGCTTTTTTCCTGAAGTTTATGCAGGATGTTGAGGACGCCCAATCCGAGACCGGTGCTTTCCCGGACTTTGCTCCCCGCCTCAATGATGAGAACCTGATACGGTTCGAGGGGGCGCCTGCCTGGGGAGATGCGGGCGTCATTATCCCCTGGACTCTCTACCGCGTGTACGGCGACACCCGGATCATCGAGAAACACTGGGATGCCATGGAGCGCTGGATGGGATACATGCGGGATACGAATCCGGATTACATCCGGACCCAGGGCGTGGGGAACAATTATGGCGACTGGCTGTCCATTCGGGCCAATACACCCAAGGACCTGCTGGCCACAGCCTACTGGGCTCATGACGCACAGCTCATGTCCCGGATGGCCGCAGCCTTGGGGCGGGATGACAGAGCCGCTGCATATACAGACCTTTTCCAGACGATCCGCCGCGTGTTCCAGGCTGAATAT
>JBGUED010000215.1:0-4996 GCA_041821525.1 Candidatus Aminicenantaceae bacterium
AGGAATTGAACAGAATTTATCCAAAATGCCGTACTATGTCGCTATTTGTCTCATTATTGAGGACATAAATCACTGAATCTGCCCGCAAACGTAGAAGAGCATACTGTAGACCTAGGGGATAAATCCCCCATATGCTTTATTTTGTATCACGCATTTAAGAGCGGGTTATCTTACTGGCGAGGCCCACTGGGGGGTAACGGGTCTCTTCCCGTTCTAACCGTTAGAAGCCTTGGGATTCAGCCCGCAAATCAAAGGCAGACTGATTCCCGTGTCACAGATACGTCACAAAAATTGCTTAAACTCGCTTAATTTGGCTTAATGGTGCTTAAAGGAAAACTTGGTTCTACAGGGGAAAAGCTGGCACGCCCGGAGGGATTCGAACCCCCGACCTATGGATTCGAAGTCCACCGCTCTATCCGCTGAGCTACGGGCGCACCTGGTTCGATTAGCACATTATAGCTCAGTTGATTCCCTGAAATAAAGGACGTTACTTTTCAAAAGGGATTCCCTGCGAAATTATCTTTCCTGATTCTTATGCCTCACCCTATTGAGTTCTGCCAGGAAAGCAGAATATTTATCTGCCATGCCCTCGTTCGATGACCACCTCTCAATTTCTTTGAGATCAACAGATTGGGCCTGGCTCACCATTACTGCTTGTTCTAAAGCGGGCTTGTCGTTCCAGTGGTAAAAGGCTGCAAGCCTGTCTTTGACACAATCTGTGGGAGAGAGCAGTTTCAGTTTTCGATCGTTTTTTTCGATAGTAAGTATATTTTTCACGGGTTCCTCTCCCACAGATAAAGGAGGCGATAAGAATTCCACGATGAAGGGAGTATCGCTGTGCTGAAAGTGCCTCCCTTCGGGGTGGAATCCTATTTTTCCAAGGGCCTTTCTGATTTTCTTTTTTTGTGAAAAGTCCAGAAGAACAAAGTCCAGGTCATATGAGAGAAATTCGTTATGGGTGTAAATACAAACACATGCTCCCCCGGACAGCACCGTTTCGATTCCCAGTTGGGCCAAGTGATCGCACACATAAATGGCCAAATCTTGAATAGAGATGTCTTTGAAATCCATTCTTTAGAGAGGTTTCCCAGTTCTACGGGGCCTGAGACGTGGCCAGTAATATTTTCTCACTTCCTCTTCCGGAAGAAACATCATGGCTTTTTTAAGGAGGGCTTCCAGCTCTCTCCTGAAAGGATAACGTGGATTAAAACCGAAGAGTCTCACCTTTCCCTTTAATTTGCTGAACAGGATCCCATGGCTTTCAAGGTTAGACAGCTGATTCTGGACCGTGTTGAGGTTGAGCTGGAATGTCCGCGCGATTTCTCTCGCGTAGCCTTCTCCATGGGAATACAGAAAAAAGAGTATCTTTTCTTTTTTTTCTGATTCAAACAGCGCTTCAAGCATTGTCTTTCCTTTTTTAAACCAACTAATCGACTGATGACATGGGTCATATGACCTATCACGTCAGTATATTATAGTGTGAAGCTGATATTGTCAAGCCTCACCTTTTCTTCCTGCTTACGGATACACAATAAATTACGGATTTTACAGGTTGGGGTTTTAAAGGACTAACGCTTGACTCTGCGGGCCTTGGGCGGGACCCAGTTCTCGATAAACCGGCTGCCCCCCTGCTCTTCCTCGATCAGAGCCAGAAAGATCTCCCGCATGTGCTCGTCGGGCAGTGTGCCGATGATCATGCGGCCGTTGATGATCATGGTGGGGGTGGACCGTATGCCGTAGGTATAATTGTCCGAGGTTCTGTCGTACTCGGTGCCGGTGTTGATGATGGTCTGGACCAGGTCCTGCGTATAGGGATCGTCCAGCGCACCCTCGATTCCGTATTTCCGGGCCAGCTCTTCTCTCCATTCCGGCCGCCTGGCCTGGTTGAAATTGGCGAAGATCTCGTCATGCAAAACCATGAACTGGGCCGGATCATAGGCCGCCATGTAGGTCAGATCGCAGGCACCGGGGTGCAGGTCCTTTTCTACGACCACGGAGTTGCACTTGGCTTCGAGCGGAAAGAACTGGAAGGCGACATTCATCAGTCCGGGGAACTCCTCGCTGAACCTTTTGAGCTGGTCCTCCAGGAACAGGCAGTCCGGACACAGGAAATCCGCAAACTCGATAATGCGGATGGGCACGGCGTAAAAATCGTCGGTCGAGCGGATGGTCCAGTAGGGAGAGATGAAGCTGGGATCACCGACCTCGGGAAGGTCATAGAACTGTTTGACAATGCGCATGGAGACGGCGAGCTTGGCGTCCTCCTTGGCATCGTGGAGCGTCACCATACCAAAGGCGCCCAAGGCTGTGATGACGGCGAAAGTGACGAGCATCTTGAACGAGGGGCGGAGGTCGGGCATGGGGAAGCGGTACTTTTCGCGCCCCATACCATACTTCCAGAATAGCAGGAGGCTGAGGATCGAGAACAGGTAGTAGCCGGTACAGAGGAGGCACAAACTTCCCAGGACAAATACCGTGTACAGGAAGAGCGCGATGACTCCCAGACCATTGAGTAGTGCGATAAAGGCATTGGTGTGCTCGAATTTTTCTGAGGGGAAGAGCGCACCCAGAGCCACCAGTGCGCCTACGATCAACCCGAAATAGCCCAGGGGGACTCCCAGGATGGCCGAAATGGAGGAAAAAGCCGAGCTGTCACAGTTGAAAAAGGCGCTGATGTCGCAGAACGAACCTTCGAAGATGGATTCGGGGAAATTAGCTGCAAAATAATGGCGTATGGTGAGGAAAGAGGCCGCCATCATCCCGATTCCGCTCAGAAAGCTCAGGACACGGGGCCAGCGCGCTCCGTTCAGGGTCAGGCTGTTCTCCATTGAGTACTCCTCCGATTGGTCCACTCGAATTTGTCTCTAAAGAGTACAGATTTTGGAGAGTGAAATCAAGGAAAAGCGGGAGATGCGGAGCTAATGGAGGGCGCGGCCGCAGCCGGACAACGTCTTGCCATCCAGAGTCACGGTGACAGCGGCCGAGAATTCCTCCCCGCTCATGGTGTCCTGGCAGGGGCGGCCCTCAATGAGGATGGTCAGGTCGTGCTCCTCGTCCTGGACCCGGTAGGTTGTAGTGCGGGCGCTCTGGTCTGAAACCGGTTCGGGGGCGGCAAACTCCAAGCGGGATTCCCCATAATCCGTAACCAGGACGATGCGTTCCCCGGTGTAGATCTCGAGGTGCCAGCCGGGCTCGTTGCCCACTGCCCGGAAGCTCACGCCGTTGAGTTTGGCGTGTTCCCATACTGCACGGATGCGGTTGTTGAGGCAGCTGTACTGCTCCTGCTCGCCCATGAAGACAAGGGCTTCCTCTCCCCTGCTCCAGAAAGTGATCTGCCCGTTGCTAAATTTGGCGCCCGAACCAGAGGGAACCTGCGGCAGGGGCACAGTCCGGCCCGGCAGGAACAGCCAGGCCTTCTCGCCCTGGATGCGGGCCACAAATGAGTATTCCTCGCCGCATTCATAGACAAAGGTCTGGGCATCGGCTCCAGGCTGCAGGGATTCAGCATCAATGACCTCTGCTTCCTCGGGAGGTTGGGAGGTGCAGGCTGGAGCCAGAATCAGGAGGCCACTAAAAAACAGGCTGCATAAAAAATGATTTCTCTTGATTAAAGCCGCTTTCCCCATCTCTTTGATTATTGAAACACACTCGAGATGAAAAATAAAGCAGACCGGGTCAAATGATTTTTGGTGCCCCCCCTGAACATTTATCTCCCCAGATACGTATGTATTACTGAATCTCATTAATGTACTTTTCTACTTGAATCAGGGAGTGATTAGGTACGATAATGACATAAAGGAGGGCCATCATGGTTGTCATTCGCAAAATACTCGGCGCTTTGATCATTCTGCTTTTTGCGCTGCCCACGCTGTTTGGCATTATTTGGGCGGTGGGGCTGACCAAAGCCGCAGTTTCGCCGGAATTTATCTCAGACATCCCCCGCCAGGTCATAGAGGAGACACCGGTTCTCCTGGAAGAGATATTCGAGGATGCCCAGGACCGGGATTTTGTCTCCAATGAGAACACGCGACGGTGGTTCCGGACTGCTGCCGAAGTCGGAATCTCGCCTCGAAAGCTCATGGAGGAGATCGGGCTTCTCGACTGGATGGAGAACGAACTCTCGGCCTCCCTGATCAAGGTGGGCGACATCCTGAGGGGGAACAGCAGGGCACGGACCATAGCAATCGACCTCCTGCCCCTCAAGGCTGCCCTGCGGCATGAAGCCATTGACCGCTATCTGGAGGCGATCCTGGACAAGCTTCCACCCTGCAGCGAAGACGACATGGACCAGTGGATGGAGGCCTATGACCGGGATGTGGACTGGTTCGAACTCCCGGCCTGCCGGCCTGACACAGAGCTCGCATTGAGCGTTTTCCGCGCAGAACGCCTGCGCATGCTGGATGATATGGACGATGAAATCGAGATCTTCGAGGGCGTGCGCTATCCGTCCTTCGGCATCTCGCGCTCGGTCACGCTGTTCTCGTACGGGATGTTCCTCATCCCCGCTCTATTCCTCTTTGCAGGCGCCATCATCGCGGCCACCTCACCGGCCAGCTTCTGCCGCTGGTTCGGAGTATCCACCATCGTGGCTGCGCTGCCCGTTCTGGGCCTGGCCTTTCTTATACGGCACATCACGGCCTGGGGTCTCTCGGTCTCACCATTCTGGGAACCCGGTTTCAGTGATCTGGAGGAACTGGTCCTGGAGAAGATCATCTGGATCCCGGACCTGGTGGTCGGCCACCTCTTCGGCGAGGTGTTGGCCCTGGCCGGAACGGTTTGCATCGTCGGCCTGGTGATCTTCGCCTTGTCGTTTGTGGTCCGGAGAGAGCGGCGCGTTAAGCCGAAACCGCAGTTAAAAAAGGCTGCAGCGCCTGTCATTCCGGTAGCCCCGGAACCGGAACCACCCGAGGTGGAAGAATCTAAAACAGAAGAGCCCAAGGCCTCAGAGGGAGCGGAAAGCGACTCCGAATCAGAGGAAGTCGTCGAAAAAGAGAAA
>JBGUED010000216.1:0-2470 GCA_041821525.1 Candidatus Aminicenantaceae bacterium
GCCGGAGATGCAAGGGCTTATGAAGAGCTCTTCAATATCCCCTGCCGGGCCCTGGTCAGGGTGTCTCTGTTCCATGGGATTATAAGGATGTCAGGGATTCAAAATTGAATGTTTAGGAAATGAGAGAGTGAAGTGAACGATTCTACGGATTGGGGACGCCTGGCTCGCTTTCTGGCCGCCCTCCTGCTGATCCTGGCTGTGGCCGTTCCCTATTTGATCTGGCGGTTCACGGGCAATGCTCCTCCTGTCGATTTTGTGCTCAAGCTCAACACCATCGACGTGGCCAAGGGGCAGCAGGAGAACCTCGAGCTCGATGACGGAACGCGGGTGGTGTTGGATTCCGGGAGTTTATTTCAGTATCCGGATGAATTTCTGGGAGAGTCACGTGAGGTCTTCCTGAGTGGCGAGGGGTATTTTGAAGTAACTGCGGATGACCGGAGGCCTTTTCTCATTCATGCCAATGGGGCCCGGATCCGGGTTCTGGGGACCCGCTTCAATGTCCGTGCCTGGCAAAACAGCAAGAAGGTCGAAGTCGTTGTGAGCCGGGGGCGGGTTTCTCTGAGTCCGGATCAGGAGGCGGCCGCAGATGCGGTGGTAATAACCGAGGGACAGGGCAGCACGCTTTGGGAGGGCCAGGTCCCCACGCTCCCGGAAACCGTCGATGTCGAGAAGTACCTGGGGTGGCTCGATCGAGAGACCCACTTTCAGGATGCACCTCTGTTTGAGATCCTCATTCTTTTGGAACGCTGGTATGACATCCAATTTGTGCTCAGCGACGGATCAATCACAGCGGAACGCCTGACAGTCTACATCGACAACCGTCCGCTCGACGAGATCCTGGAGCTGATCGCGACCTTGACGAATCAGGAGGTCGAACGCGAGGGAAACCTTGTCATATTGGGCCCGAACCGGATAAACTGAATATAGAGGATGAAGAGCAGGACTGCTTGTGTTATATTCCTTTACCTGACCCTCTCCATCATCGCCTGAAAGGGCAAATTCAAGCTGAATTACAACCGGCCGCTTCCCCTCCTATAGCTGTCTTAACCTGAGGATCAGCCGGGATGCATTCCTGAATAAGCGTAATGTGTATGTGTACCTGGATGTCCTGAATGTCTTGAATCGTGAGAATGTGGCCGGCTATGATTTGGACTTCTGGAGCGTCGTCCCCGTTCCCGATCATCAATTGGGCATCCTGCCGATTCTGGGCCTAATGTACCGATTTTGGGAAGTCGAGCCTCAGTCACCGCCCTGGCCGATCGCAAACAAGTGTCGCCGGCCGCGGATGAACAGCGTGTTGTGTGAGATAGCCGGTGTGGCCATGCAGACCTCATCCATAGAATTCTTGGCGAGGAATTCGTATCGGGGTCCGGCTTTTATGATGAAGATGGTCCCGAATTCATCCGGAAAATACAGCCGCCCATCAGCTGCCACGGGCGAGGCTGAGTAGGAACTGAGGTCCCCGCCGATCTTTTCACGATACTTCTCCTCCCCGGTCACCGCCGTGTAGCAGGTCAGGATGCCGCCGTTGTCCGCAACATAGAGGAGATCATCCAGGACAAGGGGAGTGGGCTGGTAAGAGCCGCGCCTGGGAAAGGACCAGGGGATGTAGCGATTGGAATTTTCATTTCTGTCCAGCGAGATGTCCCCCTCGGCCTCCAGTTTGATGGCATAGATGGGGCGCATCCTGCCGTGAGCATTGGTGATGAAGACCAGTCCATGTGCCACGACCGGCGTCGGGCAGGGGACATCCCCTCCGCCTCTCATCCACCAGATCGCCTTGCCGGTCTCGACCTCATAACCTCCGATGTGTTTGTAACCGTTAACGATCACCTGAGTGCGGTCCGCGGAGGCGTGCACGGTGGGCGTTCCCCAGGTCGGATTCTCGTCCCTGAGAGTGCGCCAGATATCCTTGCCGGATTCCAGATCCAGAGCCGTGATGAAAGACTGATTGTTGACATCACACAGCACGAGGACTTTGTCCTGGTAGATGATCGGGGAACTCGCGAAGCCCCACTGGATATCCGGCACATCGAAGGCCCCGGCATCCAGGTAACCCAGGTCTCTGGTCCAGAGCAGTTTGCCCTCGAGATCATAGCAGTAAAGACCCTGCGAGGCGAAGAAGACCAGGAGGTGTTTCCCATCCGTGGCCGGTGTGCAGTTCGCGTGACTGGATTTGATATGGCGCGCAACCTTGGGCTTTCCTGTGTAGGCCGTCTTTTCCCAGACGATCTCCCCGGTCGTCCTATCAAGGCAGTAGACCTTGTAGTGGTGATCGTAATCCTCCGGGTTGTCCGGGCTCTCCCCGTATCGGCCGACCTTGAGATAGGCCTCTTTTCCTTCTCCCACTGCAGTGGTCACGAAGACCTTATCTCCCCAGACAACGGGCGAAGAATGTCCCAGGCCCGGGATCGCTCTTTTCCAGCGGATGTTGGCCCCTGTCTTGACATCCCAGTTCAAGGGAAGGTCC
>JBGUED010000216.1:2480-4971 GCA_041821525.1 Candidatus Aminicenantaceae bacterium
GTCCTGTCCAGTCGCGACACCTGCCGCATTTGTCCCTCGAAACTGCGGCCAAGTCTGAGAAATGTCGGGCTCGACACTCATGGAGACCGCAGAAGGATCATCCGCGCGTG
Source organism: Candidatus Aminicenantaceae bacterium (assembly GCA_041821525.1). Lineage (GTDB taxonomy): Bacteria > Acidobacteriota > Aminicenantia > Aminicenantales > Aminicenantaceae > JAUXEH01. The sequence goes on from JBGUED010000216.1 coordinate 2,591, forward strand.
TCCCAGACAGAAATGTGCCCGCAACCAACAGGAAGGGCACAGCCATGAAAAACAGAGTCTGTATCCACCGGGTCTTTGTCATTTGATTACCTCGCTATAGTGAAATATCTAGGTTATACGATTTTGCCAAGAAAAAGATACAGGCAGGGCAAAAAAATGATTTATTCTGAATATCAGAAACTATTCTCCCATCCAGACGTATATTCCTGTATCCTGGATTCATCTTTCAAAAGGAGAGCCCGGATGGACATGCTGACAAAACTGGAGGAATTGGTACTCATTTCGGTATTGAAGCTGAAGGACCGCGCCTACGGCATCTCGATATACGACTTTGTGGTCCACAAGACCGGGAAGAAGGTCTCGGTGAGCAGCGTGTACTTCCCCCTGGAACGGCTGGTCCGAAAAGGCTACCTGGAGTCCTTCAAGGGTGATCCCACACCCAAGCGCGGCGGGATGCGCAAGAAGTATTATGCCCTGACTCAACAAGGCATCGCCGTGCTCCAGGCGAACAGAGAGCTGAACAGGACCATCTGGAACGATGTGGATGGGATCGCCGCCAGAGGAGCCAAAGGTTAGCCATGGCATCTCCTCCCCGACTGGCAAAGTGGCTCCTGAAGGTCTTCTCATCCCGGGAGAGGGATGAAGGCTATCTGGGGGATGTCGAGGAGCTCTACCATGATCGCGGCAAGGAGTCCTCGCCGTCCAGACACGGACGCCTTTGGTACTGGATTGAGGTGCTGAGAGCACTGCCCGGTTTTATCGGCACTTCGCTTCTGGGGAGATCCGCCATGGCCGGCAGTTACCTGAAGATCGTTCACCGCAATCTGGTCAGGCACAGGTCCTATTCCCTGATCAACCTCTTCGGGCTGACACTGGGGATCACTTGCTGCATATTGATCCTCGCCTACGTGGGGTATGAACTCTCCTATGATGGCTATCATGCGCAGGCGGACCAGATATTCCGAGTTGCAGCCAGACTGACCGACATGGGACAGACCCGGGAAGTGACCTTCTCACCCGCTCCGGTGGGCTCCACCATGGTGCAGGATTATCCCGAGGTTCTGGCCTCAGTCCGGTTCATGCCCACGGTCAAGCGCGTGTTTAAGTTTGAAGACAGGGTCTTTTTCCAGGAAAGGGTCTTTTATGCGGACCAGTCGGTCTTTGAGGTGTTTTCCTTTGAGATGACCAAGGGGGATCCTGATACGGCCCTTGAAGCTCCCTTCACCATGGTGCTGACGGAGACTATGGCCCGGAAGTATTTCGGGGACCAGGATCCGGTCGGCCGATCCGTGAACTGGGACAACAAGTTCGACTATACTGTCACCGGCGTGGTCAAAGATCCGCCTGCCAATTCCCACTTTGTATTCGAAGTTCTGGCCTCTTTCGCCACGCTCATCAAGTACGATGCCCGGATCGGATCCTGGAGGAGCGGGAGCTTTGCCACCTACCTGCTGCTTCGGGAGGGAACGGATCCCGAAGGCCTCGAGCAAAAGATGGAAGCCTTCGACAGGAAATACCTGGAGCCGCTCCTCGCGGATTCCGGCAGGGAGCTCGAATCCTATCTCCAGCCGTTGAAAAAAATCCATCTGCACTCCCGGCTCGAGTTCGAGCTGGGCGCCAACAGCGACATCCGTGTCGTTCAGTTCCTGGTAGGGATCGCGGTCATCATCCTGCTGCTTGCCTGCATCAATTTTATGAACCTGTCAACGGCCCGTTCCGCCCGCAGGGCCAGGGAAGTAGGTTTGCGCAAGGTCCTGGGGGCCTTGCGTGCACGGTTGGTCGGGCAGTTTCTGGGCGAATCCTTTGTGTATGCCGTGTTGTCCATGGCCGGGGCCTTGCTCCTGGCGCGACTCCTGCTTCCCTATTTCCGTGTGCTGGCCGCACGCGAGATCCCTCTGAATTTTCTCAAGATCCCCAACCTCTTGGCCGGACTGGCCGGAGTCGTGATCTTTGTGGGGCTCACAGCAGGCAGCTACCCTGCGTTTTTCCTCTCCGCCTTCAAGCCCATTTCCATCCTCAGGGGCAATCCAATCCGGGAGTCCAGGGGATCGCGGTTCCGCTCCGTGCTGGTGGTCTTTCAGTTCACGGTCTCGATCGTCCTCATCATCGGCACCATCGTGATCTTCCATCAGCAGCGGTTCATGGAAAACAAAGACCTGGGATTTCAGAAGCAGAACCTGCTGGTGATCGCCCTCCAGAATGCCGAGGCTCGCATGGGACTGGAGTCTCTCAAGCACGAGATGCTGAAGATCCCGGGAGTGAAGAGCGCAGGCGCCTCATCCATGGTCCCGGGCGAGATGTATCTGTTCAATGTGGGAACCTATCCCGAGGGCTTTCCCAGAGACCAGAGTGTCCTTATGGACAACCTTCTGGTCGACCAC
>JBGUED010000217.1:0-4932 GCA_041821525.1 Candidatus Aminicenantaceae bacterium
CCTGGTGAGACGCCGGCCGGATGTCATCATCGAGGTGCTGGCTGAAGGCATATCCCCCGACAATCAGGTCCTGTTGAAGGCCGACTGGGAACGGCTGGCCACTCTACCCGCGGTTCAGGCCGGCCGGATCCACTTCCTCACAGATGATTATCTGTTGATCCCGGGGGTCAGGATCGCACAGACCGCGAATAAGTTGGCTGCGGCCATCCACCCGGAGCTCTTCGAGGAAAGGCATGATTGAGCTGCGGGACATCACCCACCGCTTTCCCGGCATCGACTGGGAGCTCAGTGTTCCAGAGCTTGTTCTCAAGGCCGGAGAGGTCCTGGGCATCATCGGCCCCAACGGCTCTGGGAAGACGACCCTTCTGCATATTGCGGCCGGGCTGCTCGCTCCGCGGTCTGGACGAGTTCAGCTCGAAGGCCGGGACCTGCAGGGTCTGAACAGGCGCTCGGCCGCTAGGGAACTGGGTTTCCTTCCCCAAGAGCTCAGCAGCGAGTACGACTTGACCGTGGAAGAACTCGTGGGGATGGGACGCTATCCCCATGTCGAGGGGTGGGGCCGCCTGGGACCTGACGACCGGGCTGCCATCGACAGCAGCCTGGAGTTGACCGGCATGCTCCTCCTTCGCCTGCGTAGGTTGTCACAGCTCTCCGGGGGAGAGAAAAAACGCGCCTTCCTGGCCTCGGTGCTGGCGCAGCAGCCCCGCTTTCTCCTCCTGGATGAGCCGGCCGCGGCACTCGACCTTCCGCATCAGATCCGCTTCTTCCAACTGCTGCACCGCTTGGCACGGGACGGGATGGGCATCGCTGTGGTCACCCATGACATCAACCTTGCCGCCCTCTACAGCGACCGACTGCTCCTGCTCTCCGCAGGTAAGATCCTCTCCCTGGGATCGCCCCAGCAGGTGCTCACCAAGGACCGCGTGACCGAGGTGTATGGGGCGGACGTGTTGATGGGAGAGCATCCAGAGACCGGGCGCCCCGTTCTTATCGCCCGTGCCGCCCGGGAGGACACAGAATGAAGGCCAAGGCCCTGACCGGCTACGCCCTGCTGTTCCTGATGGTGGCGCTGGTGAGTCCCTGGATCGGGCCCGGATCCGTCTCCCCCGGGGAAGTGGTGAGCTATCTACAGGGCGATCGCCAACCTGCCGGCGATATCTTCTGGCACCAGCGGGTGCCGCGGGTCCTGCTGGCCCTGCTGGCGGGGGGAGCGCTGGCTGTGGTCGGGGCCTCGTTCCAGGTCCTCTTCCGGAATCCCCTGGTGGAGCCCTTCACGCTCGGCATAAGCGGAGGGGCGGCGCTGGGAGCCTTCTTGACCATCTCATTCCCCGCCCTCTGGGCGGTCTGGGGACCGTTCGGTTCTCTGCAGATTTTTGCCGTGCTGGGGGCTGCGGCCGCTCTGTTCCTGATCCATCGCCTGGCGCGCAGCCCGAGGGGGATGTCTGTCTACACCCTCCTCCTGGCCGGTGTGACCATCAGCATCATCTGCGCCGGAGGTATCCTGCTCCTGACCTATTTGGCCGAACCCAATGCCCTTGTCGTCTTCCAGCGCTGGATGATGGGCGGCCTGGATATCCTGGGATATAGACAGATTCTCGGCATCCTGCCCCTCCTCCTCCCGGGCTTGGGCCTCCTGCTCTATCACGCCCGCGATCTTAACCACATCGCGCTCAGCGAAGACTTGGCCCTGGCCCAGGGCGTGGACGTGCAGCTCGTCCGGCGGAATGTCTTTGTCGGCGGAGGACTGGCCACGGCGGCCGTGGTGTCCCTGGTGGGGCCGATCGGGTTCGTAGGGCTGATCGTGCCGCACGCGGTCCGCAGGCTAAGCGGAGTGGATCTGCGGATGGTCCTCCCCGCCGCATTTCTCCTGGGTGGAGCCGCCCTGGCTGTCTGCGACACCGTGGCCCGCACCGTGCTGGCCCCCACGGAACTCCCGGTCGGAATCATCACGGCCCTCATCGGAGGGCCGCTGTTCATCCACCTCCTGATCTCGCAGCGCTGGCGCTGACATTTCCATGCAGATCGGGAACAACCGGGCATCATAGAAGACAGCACATGATGAGAGAAAGCCGCTACCGCCGCTTCAGCGAACACCTGAAGCAGAGATTTGGATGCCGGGTCTACAAGGTCGCCCTGGACGCAGGGCTGAGCTGTCCCAACCGAGACGGCACGGTGGGGGATGACGGATGCCTGTTCTGCGATCCGGCCGGAGGCTCCGGGCGTACAACCGGCGAGGCTCAGCCCACCGTCACCGAGCAGATGCGCTCGGGGATGGTGGGTCTCAGGAAGCGTTATCAAGCCGAGAGATTCATCGCCTATTTCCAGTCATTCACCAACACATACGGCTCCTGCCGCCAACTCAAAACCCTTTATGACCAGGCAGTGGCCTTTGAGGAAGTCGTGGGGCTGTCCATAGCCACCCGCCCGGACTGCCTCTCAAGCGAAGTCCTGGACCTCATACAGGGCTATACGAGAGGATTTTACACTTGGGTCGAGCTGGGTGTGCAGTCCATGCGGGAAGAGACGCTGCGCACTATAGCACGAGGGCATGACGCCGAAGCCACGGCCCAAGCAGTCCGTGCACTCAGGCAGAGGGGCATCTTTGTGTGTGCGCATCTGATACTGGGCCTCCCGGGTGAAGACCTCCAAGACATGACCCAGACCGTGCATGAGGTCTCAGCCCTGGGGGTGGATGCCGTCAAGTTCCACATGCTTTATGTCACCCGCTTCTCCCGGCTCGCACAGGTTCGCAAGCAAGGCAACCTCCGCCTCCTGGAGCGAGAGGAATATATTTCCACTGTCATCCATCTCCTGGAGCATCTGGCGCCGGATATCCTGGTACAGAGGCTGGTCAGCGAAGCCCACCGTGACATCCTGGTGGCGCCGGACTGGCTGATAGACAAGTCCTCCGTCATCCGCGAGATAGAGGATGGGCTGGAGGCCCGGAACACCCGCCAGGGCGCCCTCTGGGGGACGTCCCCCTAGGGGACACCCTAGGGAAGTAGGGTGGCTCCGCGGGGGATGTCACCCAGTGTTGACACAGGCGACCGCCTGTGTCAACATACCCTCTCGAGAATCGAGATAAAGGTTTGCGGAACAGGGAAGCCCGTTAGAATCGGGCACAGCCCCCGCTACTGTGATCGGGAAAATTTCCCGGAGAAGGCCACTGTTCTCAGAAGAATGGGAAGGCCCGGGACGAGGTTAACCCGTCAGTCAGGAGACCTACCGCACACCCGCACAACCCATCTTCGGGCGGAAGGAAGGGTGGTTTTTTTTAGCCCCCACTTTCCTCCTCGTAGTGTGGCTTCCTGCCTGGAAATATGGGCCGGAAGCCCGAAAAGGAGGAAGCATGCTGTGCAGGAGATCTCTTATCAGAGCACCGATCCTGGTGCTGTTAACTTGTTCCCTTTCCCTTCTCGCCCAGGACAGTCAGAAGACCGGACAGGAGGAGCAGCAGGAAAAACTGAAACACGAGGTCACGGTTACGGCCAACCGGGTGGAGACCTCTCTAGAAGAGACCGCCAGCTCGGTCACGGTCATAACGCGTCAGGACCTGGAAAAAACCAAAAAATTCACAGTACTCGAAGCCCTGGCCGAGATCATGGGACTCTCCTACACCCAGAATGGACCGTTGGGTTCATCTTCTTCGGTTCAGATCCGGGGAGCCAATTCCGAGCACACCAAGATCATGATCGACGGCATGGAGCTCAACGATCCCATGACGCCGAGCCGCACCTTTGATATGGGAATGCTGATGGTGGAGAGCATCGAGCGGATCGAGATCGCACGCGGCCCCCAGAGTACGCTCTACGGCTCAGATGCCATGGGCGGTGTCATCAACATCATAACCCGGCAGGAACAGGGAACGCCCCGGTTTCATGTCTCAGCCCAGGGAGGCTCCTACGCCACCCTGAACGGGAACGCCGAGGTCTCCGGCCGAAACGGCAAGGTGTCCTATTCCGCTGGGGCGGCCTATCTCGAATCCGAGGGCTTTTCGGCTGCGGGCAGCCAGTATGTGGGGAACACAGAAAACGATGGCTACACGAACCTGACCGTGTCGGGTAAGCTGGGCTATCATCCTCAGGAAAACCTGGCCCTGGCCCTGAATTTTCGGTCGATCGACAGCCGACTGGACATCGACAACTACGGCGGCGACTATGGCGATGACCCCAACAACATACAGGAGTACAACGCCGTACTGCTGGGCGGGAGTGCCCGAGGGCTCTTCGCGCGCAGCCGCTGGGAATCCAAGCTGAGCCTGTCCTTTCTCCAGTATGAGCGCAGGCAGGACAATCCTCCGGACGAGACCCATGCCCAGGAAGCCGAGCGTTCCCTCTTCAAGAGCGACCTCCTCAAGCTCGACTGGCAGAACAATATCTTCGCCCACGAGAACAACACCGTGACAGCCGGCCTGGCGTATTCCCGGGAACAGGGAGAATCCGAGTACTATTCGGAAAGCATCTGGGGGCCCTATGAGAGCCTGTTTCCCAAGCAGGCCGCCGACACCTTCGGGGTGTACATCCAGGACCGGATCAACCTGCCTGGAAAATTTTTCGCCGCGCTCGGCACACGCTACGACCATCACAGCCAGGCAGGCGGCGCCCTCACCTTTCGGATCGCACCCGGGGCATACTTTGACCGCACTGGCACACGCCTTAAAGCGTCCCTGGGCACGGGATTCAAGGCCCCCTCGCTCTACCAGCTCTATGCCCCGGCCACCCTGTACGGCCCGGTCGGCAATCAAGACTTGGAGCCGGAACAAACCCTGGGATGGGACCTGGGGGTGGAGCAGGAGTTCCTGCGGGGCCGTCTCCAGTTGGGTGCGCTCTATTTCTCTAATTCTTTCGAAAACCTGATCGATTTCACGTACCGGGACGGCTACCTCAACCTCAAGAAGGCCTCCACCAGAGGCGCGGAGCTGTTCCTGCGGGC
>JBGUED010000218.1:0-4866 GCA_041821525.1 Candidatus Aminicenantaceae bacterium
AATTCTCCAAATCCTGAATCTGGTCGTTTGACAGTCCCAACAGCCGGAGTTTATCCCTGGCCGCATCCACCATCGCCCCGGCGGTAACCTGCAGAAGCCTGCTGTTGGTGTTCGCTAGTTCGCGCACTGCAGCCAGGGCCTGCAGGGTCACCCGGACCACGTTGTTGTCCGGCTCCTGCGCCACGAGCGTCATGCCGCTGGTCTGTGTGTGGAAGCGGAATTTCCAGGACTTCGGATCTTGAGCCTGGAAAGTAATACGCAGCAACCTGGCCCATATCCGTCGGGCCGCCCGGAACTTGGCGATCTCTTCCAGAAAATTGTTGTGGGCCGCCAGGAAGAAAGATAAGCGGGGGGCGAAGGCATCGATATCCAGGCCGGCTTCGAGCGCGGCTTGGAGGTAGGCTTTTGCATTGGCAAAGGTGAAGGCCAGTTCCTGGACGGCCGTGGCGCCGGCCTCACGGATGTGGTAGCCGCTGATGCTCATGGTGTTCCAGCCGGGAACGTTCTCCTGACAGAATGCCAGGATATGCGTGATGATCCTCAGGGAGGGTTCGGGAGGATAGATGTATGTGCCGCGGGCCACGTATTCTTTAAGAATGTCGTTCTGAATGGTGCCTGTCAGCCTGTTCCAGGCGATGCCTCTCCTTTCGGCCACAGCCAAATACATGGCGAGCACGATGGCGGCGGTGGCATTGATGGTCATGGAAACTGAGACCCGCTCGAGCGGGATGCCGTCGAACAGGACCTCCATGTCCTCCAGCGTGTCGATGGCTACCCCCACCTTGCCCACCTCTCCCTCGGAGCGGGGATCATCGGAATCCAGGCCCAGTTGCGTGGGCAGGTCGAAAGCGACGCTCAGTCCTGTCTGTCCCTGGTCCAGGAGGAAGTGGTACCGCTGGTTGGATTCGGCGGCCGTTCCGAATCCTGCGTACTGCCGCATGGTCCAGAGGCGCCCCCGATACATGTCGGGATAGACACCTCTCGTGAAGGGGAATTCCCCGGGCGTGCCTAGATCCTGTTCAGGATCCATCCCGCTGAGGTCTTCCGGCGTGAATGTGGATTTCAGCTCGATACCGGAATGGGTTCGAAAGCCTTTTCGTCTGTCTCGGGTCATTCTTTTTCAGGTCACCGGATAAAGCGGGAGAAGGCGCGCCCGCCCGCGTAGACAGCCCTGTCGGTTAGCAGGGCCTCGATCTCAAGGAGGCGGTTGTATTTTGCCACCCGGTCGCTGCGGCAGAGGGCGCCCGTCTTTATCTGACCGGTGTTGAGTGCGACGCTGAGGTCGGCAATGAACGTGTCGGAGGTCTCTCCGGAGCGGTGTGAGATGACACTGGCGTATCCGTGGTCGTGCGCGTAGGTGACCGTGTCGATGGTCTCTGTCAAGGTGCCGATCTGGTTCAACTTGATCAGGATGGCGTTGCCGATTCCCTTTTCAACCCCCTCCTTCAGGATGGCGGGATTGGTCACAAAGTTGTCATCGCCCACCAATTGGACAGCCTCACCCAGAGCGTCCGTCATGAGCTTCCACCCTGTCCAGTCGTCTTCCGACAGGCCGTCCTCGATGGAGATGATGGGGTAGTCGTTGATCAGGTTCTGGTAAAAGTCGACCATCTGTTCGGCACTGCGGCTGGATCCATCGGATTTCTTGAAAACATAAGCGCCGTCGGTGTAGAACTCCGAGGCCGCGACATCCAGCGCCAGACAGACATCCTCACCCGGCCGGAACCCTGCCCGTTCTATGCTCATCAGGATCAGGTCCAGTGCCTCCCGGTTGGATTTCAGGTTGGGCGCGAAGCCGCCCTCGTCCCCAACGGCAGTGCTGTATCCCTTGTCCTTGAGCGTCTTCTTGAGGTTGTGAAACACCTCCGCGGCCATGCGGATCGCCTCTGAAAATGAAGGGGCCCCTATAGGCGCGATCATGAACTCCTGGATGTCGACGTTGTTATCGGCGTGTGCTCCTCCGTTGAGGATGTTGCACTGCGGCACCGGAAGGAGATATCGCTGCCTTGGATTCAGATAGACGAACAGCGGTGTGGCGAGGGACCGGGCTGCTGCGACCGCGGCTCCCATGGATACCGACAGGATAGCGTTGGCCCCCAGGTTCTGCTTGGAGGGAGTCCCGTCCAGCTCCATCATCTTCCGGTCCAGCTCCTGTTGAGCTGTGGCGTCCATTCCCAGGACGGCGGGGGCGATGATGTTCCGAACATTGTCCACGGCTTTGAGCACGCCCTTGCCGAGATAACGGGAGTCGTCGCCATCTCGCAGCTCCAGGGCTTCCCGCTTCCCTGTGGAGGCCCCGGATGGGATGGAGGCCGTTCCTTCCGCCCCGGATTCCAGCCGGACGCAGGTCCTGATGGTAGGATTGCCTCGTGAATCGAGTATTTCCAGAGGGGAGATTTCTGTGATCGTAGTCTTTGCCATCTTATACTCCTTGGGTGGTCTGGTGACGCGGTGTGCCGGGAAGGGAGGGTCTCAGGGTTGGAGCTGCTTTATTTTTTCTCTTCCTCCTGGGATGAGAACTCCGGGATCTTTTTGGAGAATTCTTCCTTCTTTTTATCCACAAAGTCTTTGATCGCGCTCACACCTTCGGTGGTCTTTTCCTTGACCATCTCGATTCCCTTTTCCGCTTCTTTGGTGATCCGGTCGTAGCTGTCTTTAGCCTTTTCCCCGGATTTTGTTGCGCCCTCCTGGATTTTTTTCCGCGTGTCTTCCCCGCTGGCCGGGGCGAACAGCACACCCAGGATAAAGCCGGCAGCGGTCCCCAAAAGGAAAGAGAGGGTGACTTCAATGGCGCTCGAGCCTCTATTCTCCATTTTTTTTCTCCTTCTTATTTATTTTTTTCCATTGCCGCAAGACCAGCCTGATCAGAGGCAGTATGAACGGCCAGTATCGGGTTGCGGGTTTCATGACCCTGGTCGACAGGAACATAGACGCATTGGAGATACCCACGGCGGCCTTGTGGGCGGCATCGACCACATCCCCCAATTCCTCAATCTTCTGGTTTACCTTCTGGCTCGTGGCGTTCAGATTGGCCACGAGTTCGCGGGCCTCGATCAGGGTCTTCTCGCCTTCCCTAGCGGTCTTCCGCAGCTGGTTCAGGAATAGGGCCAGAAAGGTCACGGCCACCACAGCGGCAAAGGTCAGGACCAGAAACAGAAATTGGGACAGAGTCAGCGACATGGTATCTTATACATAAATAAAAAACCCGGGTTTGTCAAACGACCTCTACTTAAATAGGATCTTTGTCGCATCGGAAATATGGTATTCCGCTTCGATACTGGAGAGGATCGCCGCGTATGCCGTGGAGTCTCCGGCATCGAGCGCCCGTTCCCACTGTTCCAGCAGCTCAGAGGGGGCGAAGCGGGGCTTCATCTTCCGCAGGCGATAGATGCCGCGCAGGGCCTGCCATTGTGTATACATGAGGAGGGCCAGGATCCCGAAAAATACATTGGGGCCGGGGAGCAAGGCCAGAAGACCGGAGATGGGGAGCAGCACCGCCTCGATGATGAGGAGCAGGAGGTGTTTGCTCCTCTGCTTCTGCAGGAAGAAAAAAAACCGGCGGCGGATCTTTTTATTGGAAGTTCCTTGAGCATGCTTGATAGACACTTCGGCCGTCTCATGCTTCGCAATCCTCGCCAGGGCCTGCTCTTGGTGGAGGATGCGGGGGGGAAGCAGTAATAGTTTTTGCTTGGCCGCTGCCCAGATCCTCTGCAGGCGGGAGAATTCGACCTGGATCTCCTGGACCGGCTGCGAGGAGATAAAACGAAATCTTCCTCGGAAGTCGGGGACAAAAAAGAAATCCATGATCCCCTCATTCTAGCACTTCCCTCCGGAAGTTGACAATCACAGGGGATGACCCTAATATTTATAGGATTATACAGAGTAAAAGGAACCATGCTGTGAAATACGTGTACGCATTCCCACAGATCGAAAAGAAATGGCAGCGCGTCTGGGACGAGCAGGAGACCTTCAAGGCCGGCGGAGACGATGGGAAAACCAAATTCTACTGCCTGGAGATGTACCCCTATCCTTCCGGCCGCATCCACATGGGCCATGTCCGCAACTTCTCCATCGTGGACGTGATCTCCCGCTTCAAGTTCATGCAGGGCTTCGATGTCCTTCATCCCATCGGGTGGGATGCCTTCGGGATGCCCGCAGAGAATGCGGCCATAGAACAGGGGATCCACCCCAGAGATTGGACGCTGAGCAACATCGAGCACATGAAGGCCCAGCTGAAAAAGATGGGCTTCAGCTATGACTGGGGCCGCGAGATCACGACCTGCCTCCCCGAATACTACACTTGGAACCAATGGATCTTCCTGAAACTCCTGGAGCGGGGCCTGGCCTACCGGAAAAGGAGTCAGGTGAACTGGTGTCCGAGCTGCCAGACGGTGCTGGCCAACGAACAGGTCGTGAACAGCGGGTGCTGGCGCTGCGACACCCAGGTGTCCATGAAACACATGGAGCAGTGGTTCCTCAAGATAACAGACTATGCCGAAGAACTCCTCTCGGGGCTGGACCAGCTCCGGAAGTGGCCGGAACACGTGCTCGTTATGCAGAGGAACTGGATCGGCCGGAGCACGGGGAGCCGTGTGACTTTTTCCCTCAAGGACGGCCAGGGCGATATCGATGTCTTCACCACGCGGCTCGACACCATCTACGGCGCCACGTTCATGGTGCTCTCTCCCGAACACCCCCTCACGGATCGCCTGGTCGAGGATGCCGGCGACCGCCGCAAACTGCAAGGCTGGATCGAGCAGAGCCGGGCCCAACTGAGGCAGATGGCCGAGGACGGCGAGACAGAGAAAGACGGCATCGATACACATAAGACGGCCCTGAATCCTCTCTCTGGGGAGGAAATTCCGG
>JBGUED010000219.1:0-4857 GCA_041821525.1 Candidatus Aminicenantaceae bacterium
CGTCCATGGGGCCTTCGACGGCATCTCCCAGCTCCTTCATCTTCGCCCCCAAGTCCGTTAGAGTAGGGCGAACGGCCTCATCGAAACCACGGAGCTTCTCCTCAGCCTTAAAAAGATGAGGCTTGATCTCTTCGCCCAGCTGCTTGAAGGCGTCTCCGATCTCAGTGAAGATGTTCTTGTCTTGTTCGTTGTCTTTCTCGCTCATAGGTAATTCCTCCGCAATCTATTTTGCCGTGACTTTGACCGTCTGGAAGCACGTCGGACAGGTTATCATTGCCATGTCATGAGATGCCTGGATCAGACGGCCTATCTTGATACTCGATGCCCGTAGCCCTCTGGAAACAGTGAGGCGGGAGGATCATCGGGATTTACAGCACAGCATGGGCGTCTCCTGTTCGGACAAGCTCTGGGATTAATCTATACCACAGGGTATTGAGCCGGTCAATCAACAGCGCCCTTGAGACAACGGCCGGTTTTGTTTTATGGTAGAATCACACACGAGATGTGTCCTTTCCGATAAGGAGTACAGCATGCGCGAAGGAATGAGTCGCAGAGAATGGATCAAGGCCGGAGCCTGGTCTGCCGCGGGGCTGGCCCTGAGCCTGGAAACCGTAGCCTGTGGGAGACAGCCACGGGAGGAGACGCTGCGAGCCGCCGAGGCCACTGGGGCCAAGCTCAACAGCAACGAAAGCCCTTACGGACTGTCACCCGGGGCGCGGGAAGCGCTGATCCGGGCCGTCGAACGGTCCCACCTCTACCCACACCCGGGGTACCCAGACTTTAAGGCGGTGATAGCCGAAAGAGAAAACGTCGCCGCTGAGAACATCGTGCTGGGAGCGGGCTCCACCGAGGTGATGACCATGCTCATCCACCTGGCGGCGGGACAGGGAGAAGCCCTGGCCTCCGACCCGACCTATTTTGATTTCGTGCATTATGTGGAAGCGGCCCGGTGCCGTCTCCGCTCCATACCGGTGAGACCAGACTTCTCGCACGACCTGGAGTCGATGGCCGCGCAGATCGGCCCTGACACTGCTCTGGCCTATATATGCAACCCCTTGAATCCCACGGGCACGATTTTACCTGGGGACATGCTGCGCGCGTTCTGTGAAGACGCATCGCGAAAAACACTTGTGGTGGTGGACGAAGCGTATCACGAATATGTGGACGATCCGTCCTATGGATCTATGATCGCCCTGATCCGGGAGGGCCGCAACGTCGTCGTCACACGCACTTTTTCCAAAATCTTCGGGATGGCCGGCCTGCGCGTGGGGTACGGGATCGGTCCCGCAGATGTCATCGAGTCCCTGGCCCCCTACAGGATGAACTTCGCCTCTATCGCAGGTACCAGCCTGTCGGCGGCCCGAGCCGCCTACGCAGACCTCGCCTTTGTCCGCAGCGTCAAGGAGAAAAACAGCTCTCTCAAGGCATACCTGTACGGAGAACTGGACCGGCTGGATCTGACGTTTATCCCCTCCCACACCAATTTTGTGCTGTTCCAAGTCCCGGTCCCGCGGGATGCGCGTGAGACGCAGGCCGAACTCGCGGAGCGGGGCGTCCTGGTCCGTCCGTTTCAGATCAAGGAGAAAAACTGGATCCGCGTGAGCATCGGGACCCAGGACGATATGCAGGCGTTCGTCTCAGCCTTACGAGGCGTAATCTGACATCAAAACAATCAGATCTATCTATGTGATAAGTCCTTCGGCCGCGCACTTGAGAAACTGCCGGCGATTAGTTTTCATGTAACGCTTCCTATGGATCTGATGTTAGAACAGATGCAGGTGTTTTTCCTGTACTCAGCTTGCGCATCCACTATGCCACAGGGATACCAGCGACTCAAGCGGGGAGAGGTCAATACCTGGGACAAAAGTTGGATCGGATGGAAGGAATCCTATAGCCAGAATGTCCAATAAGCTGTATAATAAATACAAGGCTGGAATGATGAAACATGCAAAACAACGTAATATCTTTAGGATCGGAACCCTCGTCGTATTGAGCATGGTCTTGCTCGCTTCCTTCAGCTGCACGAACACCACTGAACCGGAAGTGCTCGCCGATATAGTTGCCCAGAACCTCTGTGGAGCGGCCGTAGATGTGTTTTTAGATGGAGTCTACCAATTCTCGGTGGAGCATGCCACTGACGAGACAATTTACGACCTCCCCTTTGGATCCTATACTCTGGAGGCCAAAAAGAAAGGTGAGGAGATGCTGGTCTTCTCGGGCCCCATCGAGGTCACTGAAAGCCTTAGGTACATATGGGTCATCCTAGGGCCTTCGACAATCCTCATAGGAAACGCGTATGGTGAAACCATTGACATCTATATGAATGGGAGCTACGCCGGACAGATCCCGACTGACGAAAGCCGGGAAATCCCGAATATAGCCTTTGGCACACATTATCTGGGTGCTACCAGGGTCAGGGACAACGTCGTGGTCGATGAACTCACACTCGAAATCGAGGATGTCGGGAATTATGCATGGCTTATCGAAAATAAATAAATCTTTCAGGAAAATCTAGCCTCAGATCACGCAGTCTTGAACAGGATCCTCACGGTTGTGCCCTCTCCCTCCTGGCTTCGCACCTCGATCCGGGCGTCGTGGCTGTCGGCGATCCATTTGACGATCGAAAGTCCCAGGCCCGAACCTCCCGTTTCTTTGGAGCGGGATTTGTCCACTACATAGAACCGGTCGAAGATCTGGGAGAGTGAAGCCTCCGGAATGCCGATGCCGGTATCGCTAATCTCCAGCTGTGCCGACTCACCGGCCTTTATCAGGCTGTAGGTGATGCGTCCCCCTAAGGGAGTGTAGCGTATGGCATTGTCAAGAAGGTTGCCTATGAGGCGCTCCAGCAGGTCGCCGTTGCCTTTGACCCTGATCTCTGCGATCTCACCGGCCTCACACTTCAGGCCCTGCTTCCGGCTCACGCTCTCGCGGCTTTCGACCACCGTGGTCAAGATCTCATCCAGATGGACGGACTGATTGAGCTTGGCTCTGTCCAACGCTTCAATGCGGGACATGAACAGCAGGTCATCGATGATTTTTTCCATGCGGTGGGACTCTTCCAGAACGCTCTTCAGTGTGCTGATGTACTCGGAGGCCTCCCGGTCCTTGCGCAGCAGGACCTCGACCTCTCCGCGGATGATGGTGAGGGGGGTGCGCAGCTCGTGGGAGACATCACCCGAGAACTGCCGGATCTTGTTCACCGATTTTTCCAGCCGGGCGATCATCGCGTTCAGAGTGGCGACCAGCGCTCCGACCTCGTCTTTGCGGTGTTTGGCTTCGATACGCAAAGACAGGTCGTCTGCTGTGATCTGCTGGGCGGTGTTCACGACGCTCTTGACGGGGTGAAGCGCGCGGTTGATGATGAAGCTTCCCCCCAGCGAGGCAAACAGCAGCAGGCCGATCCCGGCCAGGACCATGACGATCAGCAGGCGGTTGAGGTCCCGCATGGTACTGTCCAGCGCGATCCCGACCTGGAGCACGTTGGGGCCCCGGACAGGCAGCAGAAAGACACGCAGAGGGAACGTGCTGAGCTGTCTCTCCTCGACTGTATCGAAGATGAGCGAATCGATGTCGGATTCATCCGCGTTGTAATAGAGTCTTGTATTCAGACGGAATGCGCCCTCCGGAATGCGGTCCGTATGGATGACCGATTCGACGCGGCGCTCTCCCTCCTCGGCCAGCGCGACCAGCTGGATGAAAGGGCGGTGGGTTAGAAATCGGGACTCCGCCCGTTGGATAGCCTCTTCCCAGGCCACTCCCCTTGTCCGCGAATAGGTCTCGCTGGTCTCGTCCGCGATCTCGAGCAGCACACTGTCCAGCTCCTGGATGAGGCTGTCCTTGAAACCCTGGTAGAGGAAGATCCCCGCCATGGCCACAATCACTCCCAGGATGACGATATACCACACCGTCAGCTTGAAGGAGAGCGATTGGAACCGTTTAATCCTCATCGATCTGATATCCGTGGCCGCGCACGGTTTTGATGAGCTTGACCGGATGGTCCTTGTCGATCTTCCGGCGCAGGTGGTTGATGTACACGTTGACTATGTTGCTGGCGCCCTCGTAATCCATGTCCCACACGTGCTCGATGATCATGGACTGGGACAAAATCCGCCCCTGGTTGCGCAGCAAATACTCGAGCAGCGCGTACTCCTTGCCCGTGAGCGCGATCTTCTGATCTCCACGGGTGACCAGACGCCGGAGGGGATCCATCTCCAGGTCACCGACCCGGAGCGCCTTGGTCTTGTAGTCCTGGCTCCGTCTCAGGAGGGCCTGGATCCTGGCCAGCAGCTCCTCAAAGGAAAAGGGCTTTGTCAGGTAATCGTCAGCCCCCTCGGTCAATCCCAGGATCTTGTCATCCAGGGAGTCCTTGGCGGTCAGCATGATGATGGGAGTCAGAACGCCGTTTTCCCGCAGCTCCCGGCACACGGAAATCCCGTCTTTGCCGGGCAGCATGATGTCCAGGATGATGACATCATAGGGATTGACCTGGGCCAGGTACAGGGAGTCGGCGCCGTTGCGGCACACATCGACGGCGTAGTTTTCCTCTTTCAGGCCGCGCTCCAGGAAGGCCCCGACCTTCTTGTCGTCCTCGACGATGAGTAGCCGCATGTCGCTCATGTTATTATAGATCACCCCGTCACGGATTCAAACCCGCATCGTTTATCAGAAACCGCGGTAGCGGGTTCCTTCGAAGCGTGGGTTGACGACATTGCTGTAAACCGATCCGAAGGTGAAGCGGAAGCCGACCGACAAGGAATAGTCATAATCCGTGGCCAGCTCCCTCCGGCGCAGCAGGACCTCGTCGATGCTGGCATCCCCTATGGGGAGTGCAAGCTGGTCATGAATCCGTTCATAGCG
>JBGUED010000220.1:0-4847 GCA_041821525.1 Candidatus Aminicenantaceae bacterium
GCATCAGGGGAGCGATTGCAGGTCACCATGAAGCTGGAGGGCAGGAAGCCTATGGTCTTCAAGCCCCGGGTCAAGGCATTCAAGCCCCGGCAGGAGTTCCGGTGGCTGGGCCATCTGATCCTGCCCGGCGTGTTCGACGGAGAGCATGCGTTCGTGCTCGAGCCCATGGCGGAGAACAGGGTCCGATTCATACAAAAGGAGGGCTTCCGCGGGATCCTGGTTCCCTCAATCCTGAAGGGCATCCAAGCCAAGACACAGGCAGGATTCGAAGCCATGAACCAGGCGCTGAAAGAACGAGCCGAAAAATAAACAGAGGGGACAGTCCCTCTCTTTTTTTTGTAGGTGTCTTAGTACGTGATCCAGCCGGTGGCCTTGAGGATCTCCAAATAATTCAGGAGCGGTTCAAAAGCGAGCGTCTTCCCGGTCTCGGCCATGACCCAGTTGCGGATGTCCGTGATCGAGTGTTTCCCGTTGAGGTAATTCTGGATCGTCCGCCTCAGACTTGCGTTCAGATCGAGCTCCTTGACTGCGTCCGGATTCTCTTCGAGGTACTTCTGATAAGCCTCCGTCCTCTCCGCTGAGAACTCCTTGGCCCTGACGTCGGGGTGGATGGCCGGATAGACCCGGGCATACTTTATGGCCTGGGGCGAGGGCTCGGGTTTCTCGGGAGCACTGACGTCCAGAGTAAAGCGTTCGGCCAGCTGTTCGGCTTTCAGGCGGGCATAGCTCAGGATCTGGTGATGCAGGCCTTCGCGAAAGAAGTGCCACTGCCCCAGGTAGTCACCGACCATCTGGCGCGCCCCGTCCGATCCCGTGAAGATATCCTGGATCGAGCGGATAGCCCCCATCTCACGGTAAGTGGCGAAATCCACCAGGTTGAGAGCCCGATGGGTCATCTCCTCGAGTTCATCCGGCTTGGCGTTCTCTACGAGTCGAATGGCCGCCGGAACCTCCCGCTTGCCCACGCGCTCGTATCCGAAGGTGGACACCGCATCCAGGAGCTTTCCCTGCACCTCGTCCGAACAGTCGGCCGCGGCCCAGGCCATGGCTGCGCCGATAAAGGCCGTGCGCTTGAGCTGCGTGGGATCAGACTTATCTGGCGTGTCGGCATCGGCGTGATACCACTGGTCGGGCCAGATGTTGAGTTCTATACCCGGGACCGCCACTGAGGGGCTGTTGAAGCAGATGTGGTCACTCCCCCCTGTGGCGCGATGGATGTAGTAACGGAAGGCATCCCGGGAGCCGTTTTTTTCCCACATGGGCCGTGGAAAATACTGGCCACCCCGGCGTCCTCGGGGGGAATCCGGCAGATACACGATGTCGTTGGTGCGCCAGACATAGTTCATGACGGCATCCCCCAGCCCGTCCAGGTAGCTCGGCAGCTGGTTGGTACATTCGGTCATGGAGAAGATGGCATTGTTCTTGCGCAGGGCCTCACCCACCATATCCATGTTGATATTGACGCTGTAGCGGTCCACCAGCTCGCGATTCTGTGCGAAGTGTTCGTAGGTGCCGGAGATCTCGTTGGGCCAGAGAAAATAGATGCTGCGCCTGGGCTGGGGCAGGGCCCCCTGCGCGATCAGCTTGGAGAGCGCCCGGAGGATCTCGAGCTGCACCACACACCCGCTCATGTTGTCATTGGCCCCGCGCTTGGTATAGCCCTCAAACAGGTGGGCGCTGAAAATGACGCCCTTTTTATCCGGCTCCGTGCCCGGGATCCAGCAGAAGACGGTCTCGAATTTGTCCTGATAGGATCCGATCCTGGTCTTGCAGCGGACCGTGGTCTGCTGGCCGCCTTCCGTGTCCTCCAGCAGTTCTGACCATTGCCTCCAGGATATGGTGAATCCGAACTTGAGAGTATCCATGCCGCCGTAGGTGCCGCGCCCATAGACCACCTGGTCGGGATCGAAATATCGTTCCCGGGAGCTGAAGGAGATCACGCCCCGCACGCCGGCCGCGTCCAGGGCCTTGGCTGTGGTCCGGTTGGCATGGGACCACATGAGCGCGATCTTGTCCCTGTACTGCTCGGGAGTCTTCCCTTCGGGCCAGTTTTTGAGGTCGTCTTTGCTCAGGGGCGGGATGTACACCAGGTCACCGGTCAAGTCGATGCTGCCGGAGCTGCTGGCCACCAGGGCCGCGTCCGCCTCCAGCCGGGCCACCAGCCGCATCTCCGGCTTGATGATCCAGAATTCGCCCTGGAGGGGGTAGTCGAACTCCCGGTCTCTGGAATAGCGTTCGAGTTTGACCGTTTCGATCCCATAGTCCCGGACCATGTCGTAGATCTTCTGGGCCTCATAAAATGTGTCGGTGAACTCTTCCTGGCCCCGGATCCAGGGAGCCCCGGCCAGGATGACCTCGTTGTTGAAGATTATCTGTCCGGAGATCTCGTTGGCCAGCAGGGTCAGGACCTCCTGGGAGAGAGGCGTCTCCAGCACCGGGTAGCCCCGCACAACCTGGCTTCCCTGGGCGCTGAGGCCGGGAGCCCCCCACGAAAGCATAAGGAGGGTGAAACAGAATACATTGAGGGAAATGGCCGGTCTTCGCATGTCACACCTCACTCTGGTCTCTTGTGTCAAGATTCATGGCGATGAATTGGAAGACACAGGGTATATCAAGGGACGCTTGATTTCAATAGGTGTAGATCAGGTGGATCAGGACGCGGCCCACCTGGTCCAGAGAGGCGGCAGAACACTTGTCGGGTGTGTCCGCCACCGTGTGCCAGTAGGGATAGTCGAGGTCGATCAGGTCGATGACGGGTATTCCCACCTGGAGGAGTGGGATGTGGTCGTCCATGATCGAGGAGCCAAGTTCCGGCTTGAAGGCCGTGCAGCCCAGGTCCTGGGCGATCTTCCAGACCTTTTCCACCACAGGGCGGGCTGCGGCCATGGAGTTGGATTCCTTAAGGATCGCCAGATCCGCATCCCCGATCATGTCGATCAGGACGCCGAAGACCGGCCGGTCCTTGGAAGCCAGATTTCGGGCAAAGTATTGGGCTCCCTGGGCCCAGCTGTTCATGCTGCCCGAGGTGCCGGCATCCTCGCCATCGAACAGGACGATGTCCACGCCCACCGGTGCCTTGTGATCGTGAAGCAGGCGGGCCACTTCCAGCAGGACCGCGACACCCGAGGCCCCGTCGTTAGCTCCGATGATGGGAGTGTTGTGTTTTTCGGGATCCGGATCATCGTCTGCCCAGGGCCGCGTGTCCCAGTGGGCGCACAGCAGGATGCGCTCCTTTTTCTCCGGCTGGAATCGGGCGATGATGTTGTAGGTTTCCACTGTCTGCTCAGGCTGGCCGAAGCGGAGCGGAAAGGGCTGGGTCGTGACCTTGTCCGCGTATTGGGATAGTGTGGCCACCAGGTAGTCACGGCCCTTGAGGTGACCCTGGGAACCGGGATTTCGGGGTCCGATCTCACACTGTTTCAACAGAAAGGCGAAGGCCTTCCCGCTGTCGAATTTGGGGACCTCGGCATTGGCTGAGGCAAAGGAAAGGGCCGCGATGAGTGCCAGGAGGAGAAGAGAGGCAGCGACGGTCCGGGCATGATTCATCCCTTTGGGGAGAGGATGAGAAGCTTTTGGGTTGTCCATGTTCGTTTGTCAGGCTTGTTCGCCTTGTTTTCTTTATACCACATTCCCGGGCATTTTTCGACTTGACCGGTTTTTTTTGATGCGATAGGCTGAGCACAGAAACGGTCTGTTTCCAGAGATCCAAGGAGAAAGCCATGTCCTACACCGGCAAATGGATACACCTCGACCTCACCACCGGCAGCTCCGAAACAGGTGACACGGACAGGGCCCTGCTGGAACGGTATATCGGAGGCAAGGGCCTGGGTTTCGCCCTGTTGGAGGAACTGGCCCCCAGCCCGGATCCCCTGGGCCCGGACAATCCTCTGATCTTCGTGAACGGCCCCTTCACTGGGACGCCGGTGCAGACCAGCGCCCGGACCTGTCTGGTGACCCGCTCACCCCTCACCGGCTCGATCCTCGACTCCCACTGCGGAGGGCATTTCGGGCCGCGCCTCAAAGCCGCGGGCTATGACTATGCGATCATTTCGGGGCGGGCTGAGAACCCTGTCTACATCTATCTTACGGACGAAGGCATTGAGATCCTGGATGCCGCTGATTGGTGGGGGAAGGGAACCTTCGAGACCAACGACGCCCTGATCGGCCGTCACCCGGGCAAAGACCCGCGTGCGGCCTGCATCGGGCCGGCCGGCGAGAATCAGAACCTGATCGCATGCATCAGCGTGGACAAATGGCGGCAGTACGGCCGCGGCGGTGCGGTGCGGTCATGGGCTCCAAGAATCTCAAGGCACTGGTGATCGATGGGAAGCAGCCTCTCCTGTACCATGACCGGGAGCGTTTTCTGGAGATCAACCGTCAGCTCACGAAGGACATCATGGACCACGACGGTGTCAAGTTCAGGCGGCAGAAGGGGACCATGAAGTGCGTGCGCAGCGGTCAGGAGTATGAGTTCCTGCCCACCCGCAATTTTCAGAAGGTGCAGTTCGAGCACTTCGAGGGCATCTCCTCGGAAGCCTGCCGCGAGGAGCTCAACTGGGAAGACGTGGGATGCTTCAGCTGCGGCATCCGGTGCTCCAAGATAGCGCGCTGGGAAGGCCACGAACTCGAAGGACCGGAGTACGAGACCGCCGCCTATCTGGGCTCAGGATGCGAGATCGGCGACGCCCGGGACCTGACTTGGGCCAACGAGATCTGCGATGACCTGGGCATGGACACCATAAGCGCCGGAGTGACCTGCTCCTTTGCCATGGAGTGCTTTGAGAAGGGCCTGGTGGACGACTGGGGCGGACTGCGGCTGGAGTGGGGGGACGCAGAAGCCCAGAGGT
>JBGUED010000221.1:0-4835 GCA_041821525.1 Candidatus Aminicenantaceae bacterium
GCATCATCTTCCACGGATCCCGTCACGATCTTATAGAAATCAGCCTTGAGCTGCTCCTGGTTGATGGGAGACAGGAGCTCCATCAGGCCGGCACTAATCACGAGTTCCGAAGCGATGAACACCTCGAAAAGGGCACCGGACCGGATCTTTGTCTCCTTGTGATGGACCGAACTGGTGATCCAGGCTTGTTCGAAGAGGTCTGTCAAGAGTGGTGAGAGTCTCGGTTTCCCGGGATTTCCGGACTTCATCTCTTCCAGATTTTTGAGGCAAATCTCCTGAACCCGGCCGGGATCGACGCTGTACTGGCGCAGGATCAGGGGCACGTCTCCCTGCCCGTCTTCGATCAGTGCGTTCAGCAGGTGCTCCATGCTGATCTCATAGTGCCCCCGTTTGATACCCATGCCGGTAGCAGTGTCCATATTCCGGATGATGTGGTTGTTGAGTTTTTGGAGAAGCGACCGCAAATCCTTACTTTTCATGGTTATCCCCTATTATTGAATTTATATACAATAAACACTATCAGTTGGCAGCCCCACAGAAACGCTCATTCGTGTAATACACGTCCACGGTCTCTCTCTGGGGACGACCCATCCAGAAGCTGAAACCGAGCTTCAACCGCCGGTCGTTCCAGGAAACATGCCCGATGGTGTCGGACTTCAGGATGAATCGGACGTCGTACTCCAATCCGTCGTTCAGATAGAGGGACATCAGTTCCTTCAGCAGCCCCGCGTTATCCGTTCCGGGAGTGAAATCCAGGTACTCTTCGAATCCCAGAGGGCCGACCTCGATGCAGATCCGTCCCATCAGGTCTACAACACTCTCGCCGACCGTGCTGAATTCTGACAGGCGGAATGCCTGGTCCCCATTGCCCGATCCCATCCGTGGGCGCTCCGCCAACTTCACTCTGTGGGGTATGAACTCCCGGATGTGGAAGTCAATGCCGGGATAAAATTCCCTCAGGAGGATCCGGAGCCCCTTCTTGTTGCGTAGGCGGTGCGCGAGGATCCCGGAAAGGCGGAAGAGCATCATCTCGTTGATGCGCGTTGGTTTCCGACCGTCCTTCCGTTCACCGCGCCCGATGAACGAAAATACCCTCTGCATGACTTTGTTCTCAAGGCCGAAGCCGAACTGGAGATAATATCGATATTTCTTCCACGCCTGAAAGTAGAGCCAGTAGAATCGGGTGTTGAAGAGATCCAGGAAATTCTGCAGTGGCACATTGCCGGGACCGTGGACGCTCTGCTGCATGGCCACCTGTTCGGCATAACATCTGGGAAAAGGAGAATTTATCCCATAGAGCCCCATGAAATTAAGCACAAAAGTCATGACATTATCGTCGAATTTGAACGACCGGATATCCTTGGGAGGAAACTCGTAATATTCATGGGGCCGAAACCGGATCCCTTCCTGGTCGAATTGGGAATCATCCCGCCGGGGGTAAAGCCTCTTGCTGATCTTCTCGGCCAGGAGGATGGCGTAGAAGACGGAGTACTCCGGGGAGCGTCTCTCGAGGTCCTCGATCAGACGGGTAAGATCTTTCCCAATTTGGGCTTCCATGAATACTCTCGGTTGGTTCCCAGTTCTCCTATGGTCAGGATGACATAGGAGTTGATCGTGATGTACTGGGATAGAAAACGGTTCAGGAGGGAGCCGAACAGATAGATGTCGCCCTCTCCGTTTTCGAACTGGGTCTCGTCGATGTCGATCCGGAACTCGATGCCTCGGATCAGCCCCTGTTGACGCATGATGTATTTAGTCATTGGAGGATGGATCTGTGCGATGGCCTGGATCTTCTTCTTGGCCGGATTGTTGACATCCGGAGACCAGTTATACAGGCTCAACAGGCTTTTCAGGGTCCCGGCATCCGCCAGCGTAGCATAGTTGAGGGAGAGGTGTGAGATAAGGGCCCAGAGAAAATTCTGGCGATCGGGGCAGTCCAACACCTCGGAGGGAGTGGTGAGGTTGGATACGACCACACCCTCGGGGAAATCAATGGTCTGGTTGATGGACTCCGCCTCCAGGTATTTGGCCGGCAGGAAGCCGTTGGATTGTGTGGCTTCCTCGATACTCAGCGTCTCTTTTGGGAAGAGCTCTTCCTCCATGCTGGGGCCGAACAACCGGATGTAGGTCTCTCCCATATCCCCCCGGAGCGGACGGTTGTTCAAGGAAAAAAATCGCTTGTACTCGAATTCAGGATCCTGTGTATCCAGGATATCGTAGGAAGTAACAGGGAGATACTTGAACATTTCGAGGTTGTCTTCGCTCACACCCCGCACCTTGTTGATGGAATAGATCTCGCGGCTCTTGCGCCGGTCCCCATCGGGGAGGACATAGTATTCGGGCATGCGCTGGTTGACGATGACTTCTTCGGTGGGCCGGTCGAAGAGGTTGACGATGGGTGTGCAGTTGAGGCGGATGTTCTGAGCAGAGGGTTTCACCTCATGCGACAGCTTCCGGCTGAAAACGATCTTGATCTCGAAGGGATGCCCGTCCTCCGATGCAGGAAAGGCGTCCAGTCCCTCAATAGCGACGAAGAAAAACCGGTCCTGGAAGGCAAAATACTCCTGCAGCAACCTGTACCCCGTGAAAATCTGCCTTGCATAGGGGATCACGGCATAATCTTCGGGATCATCCTCGAATTCCTCGGAGAGGCCGGGGATGCCGATCTTGAATGGCTTGACCTCCCGAAACTCCGTGTTTTCGCCTTGAATCTCACGCACATAGACGGAATCCACATATTTACTCAAGAAGAGAAGCAGGTTGTGGCGCAGGAAGTCTGAACCGTACAGAAAGAGTGTGAGGCGCCTCAAGTCAAGGGTTGCATACGACACATTCCGGAAGGGATGGATCTTCAGCACCAAAGCCGAGGCTGCATCTGAAGTGTCCTCCACACCCGCTTCTTTGAGCTGCATGGGACGGATCACCAGATCCTGGGTGGTGCGAAAGATGAACTCAGCGTGTTCAGTTTTTTCCACAACCCTGGCCTTTTCCCTGGGACCGGAGGCCACCTTGTATTTTACTTGATACTTTCCGCCGGGTGTCTGGACCTCACTGCCTTTCTTGACTTCGAGCGGTTCCTGCACCGCACCCATGTGAGCTCGGGCCTCGAGCACCGCACAGGAGGGGAAGGGCCGTAGAAAATGGGGGAACAGCTGCTCCAGGAGACCACCGGTAAGCTCGGGAAATTCATCGTCCAGGCGCTCATGGATGCGGCCTGCCAGGAAAGAGAAGGCCTCGAACAGACGCTCGACAAAGGGATCTTTGCGGTGGCGCTGCGACATCCTGAGCTCGCTCCCGATCCCCTGATGCTTCTCTCCGAACTTCTCCCCCTCCTGCTGGAGAAAATTGTACTCGCGCTCGAAGTACTTCTTGATGTTCATTTCTCGTCCCTCTCCCACACGACCTTGGACCAACCTGTGGTCGAAAATTCCGTCAGCAGGACCTCGGTTTCGGAAAAATCCTTGATGGTTGCATGGATGCGCAGATAGATTCGCATGTGGTCCTTCTCGAAACGAGGCTCCTCCACCCTTACCTTTTCGATCCGGGGCTCGTACTTCATGATGATGTCCTTCAGATGTTTTTTAAGGGGGTCGAAAGTATACCCTGAATCGATGTAGATCTGCATGATGTCAGGCAGGCCGAAATCCGGGAGGTGTTGGACTGAACCCTGGCGGGTCTGCAGGAGAAAGCTCAGGTTCTCCACGATGCTGCGGCGCATCTTCTCCTCTTCTGAAAAAGGGGAGAAATAGGATTGGTCCACATCCGTGGGCTCGATCCTATCGGTTGTGAAGTAGCCTACCAGCAGGTTGAATAGACTGAGGTTTCTCACAGAAATCCAGTGATAGTGTTGAGATTATCGGGGACCGGTTCACAGGCCGCAAAACCTGCCAAACCGGCCCCCGCATAAAAACGAAGAAAAATATTCCCTGTCAGGATTGAACAGCGTGTGCCAGGGATCAGAAGGATACTTCCTGGTAGGTGGGAGCTCCGCCGTCCTGTCCGAAATCACCCCCGGGTTCATAGTTCCATGTGAACTTCTTGCCCAGGAATTTGATGATCTCCAGATGCCCGACGTTCTCATTTTCCTTTTTCTTGGTAGTGGGCATCAAAGTGTTTACCTGGACGATACGCGCTTCCTCCAGTGTGAAGTTGAAATAGGGGACCTCAGAAGGACTGTCTTCCGGGATCCTGTAAAGCACGACAGTCACTTTGGGAAGGGTCGCGCCCTCACAGCAGTATTGGGCGATAGTCGGGGTCAGCTTATCGATATCCTTGGTGATCGAAATCGCCTTCAGCCTGCGGGAACCTTGCACCTTGTTTGTCTCCATGTCGAACGGGAGATAGACCTCATGTTCGAACTCATAGATGAGACTGCTCATGTTTTCCCGCGGTCCCTCGAGTTCACCATCCGGGCCTTCGATAAAGAGTTCTCCTTTAAAAGCCATATCAAAACCTCCTTCAATAAATTAGAATTTATACTTCTTGAATCGAACCTATTCTCCACCGGAATGATAGGCCACCAGCCTCAGCGAGATATCCATCCCGGTGATCGCGATGTGAGGCCGGAATTCCGCACTGATCTGGAAGAAGCCGGGCTTTTCCGGCAGCTCGTTGACCTCGAGCTGGAAGGAGCGAAGCGGGCGCTCCGCGATCACGTGTTCCGGCGCGCTGGGTTGGTCTGACGTGATGCCGCTCAGCCAGTTAGAGAGGTCTTCCTGGATCTGACTGGCGCTCTTGTTGGAGCCCACAAAGCGCAGCTGGCGGTATTTCAGGTAGTGGGCAATACGGGTTACCAGGAGTGTGTACTGCATGCGTGCGCCGACAGAATAATTGGC
>JBGUED010000222.1:0-4820 GCA_041821525.1 Candidatus Aminicenantaceae bacterium
GTCATTGAAATCCCGGATCCGGCATTTCGGAAGGACCTCGATCTTTCCGCGATAAAAGGGATGAAGGCGTAAAGCGTCCTTGGAAGGTTGCTCCGCTTTTTTCAGAAGCTCTTCCACTGTGACCTGATCACTCATTTTAGTACTCCTTTGCAGATGGCCGCATAGTTTACCTATTCGAACCACCCTCCTTATAGATGAGATTATGACAATAAATAAAGAGAAGTATTATATCCCCGTGGCCTGTAAAGTCAAGCTTGCGGCCGATTATTCCCGAATTATCCGGTCCCTGAGTTTACGCACAGTCCCGGAAGGGGCCAGGCCGGACAGACAAGAGCGGACTCGAGCCTTCTCAGCGGTGCAGGAAGCAGCGTTCGCTGGCGGATTCGCCGGGGCTGCGGGTCGCGATCATGGCGAGGTTCAGTTCGTCAGCACGGGCAATGATCTCGTTGTCGCGGATGGCTCCCAAGGGATAGATGAGGGCGGTGATGCCGTTAGCCGCGGCCAGCTCAACAACATCGGGGAAGGGCATGAAGGCATCCGATGCCATGACGCACCCATTCGGCCCGTAGCCTCGTTGAGAAAACTTCACAGCGTCCTCGGCCGCATCGATCCGGCTGCGCTGCCCCGAGCCGATGCCGTGTACCTTGTCCCGGGAACCTATGATGATAGCGTTGGATCGGGTAAAACAGGCTACTGTCCAGTTGAACACAGCCGCTGCAAGTTCCTCGGGAGTCGCCTCCCGTTGCGAGACCACCTCGACATCCTTGGGGGACATGATGCGCGAATCGAACCGTTTCTGGACCAGGAGCCCTCCGGCTACGCGCTTGATCTCGATGTCCTGGTCGCTGGAGGGAAAATCCAGAGAACCTCCCATCCGGACCACACGCAGGGGTTTTCGTCCGGCCAGCACTTCCAGGGCTTCCGGAGTATAGTCAGGAGCATACACCACCTCGACGTTCCGGCCCTTCTCCACGATCGCATCGGCCAGTTCCCGGGTCACGGTGTAGTTGAAGACGTCAACGCTCCCAAAGTTAGAGAGGGGGTCACAGCCCCATGCCTTGATGAAAGCTTCCTGAGGATCCCCTCCCATAGCCACACCGCTGGGCATTTCATGTTTGATGAGGACACACACCCGTTCCTCCGGGAAGATCGCGGTGAGCTTACGGGTCAGCCTCTGGCCCAGGTCCATGTCTCCAACATTGATGTAACCCAGGCCTTTGCTGCCCTGTTGGAGCACTTCCAAGGTCGCCATGTTGGGCCCCGAGGCTCCTTCTTCCTGATAAAATGCGGCCGGGTAGCCCGGATTTTCGCCATACCGCATGCTCAGTTTTTTAATAAAACGGACGTCCCCGACACTGAGGCTTTCTGGAAAATCCTCTTCCACCTGGGTTCGGTACTGCGCCCGTGAACTCTTTTCGATTTTATCTGTCATTGTCTTTCCTTTCACTCATTCAGCCCGGCTCTCGATCATGCCGGTTAATCACCGCCTGCTCAAATACGTCAGCCTGCAGGTCATGCAGGAAAACACACACAGTCGCGACTCTGAAATCATCCTTGGAATCTGCGGGGGCCATGGCTTCATAAACCGCTGCAGCGGTCTTTTGGGCCGTCACTCCACGGAGGTTGAGATCCAACGGTTCGCCCTGGAACGAAGGGAGCGGGCTCGCATTTTCGCCCGTGTAGGTGCTGATCATCTTGGCCCTGCCCGGCTGCAGCGCAAATTCGTAGTAGTTTTTAAGGCACAAACCATCGCCGCTGTTCTTGGCGATGCTCAAGGCTGCGCAGTCGGGCGACAGGATACACCCGCTGATCCTCGGTGTCCAATTGGGTGCATCCGGCTCATAGTCCCACCCTTCCATGCCCTGTGCCAGGACCTCAACCGGCCCCAGGTTGGGATCCAGGATCGGCCGGATTGATGAGGTCTGGCGGCCGTTGCTGACAACGAGCCCCCGCGAGATCATGATGGCGGCATAGAGTAGGAGATCCGGGTTCCCTTTTGCCAGCACATCCGCTTCCGTTGGCTTGACCATGGCACGCGTCCCTTCAAAGACAATTCTGCGGGCCTGGCTGGATGGAGACCTGCCTGTGATGCAGTACACTACGAACGGAGTATCTCCATCGGGGGCCTTTCCCAGAATGATCACACGCCCTGGGTAATCCATCCGGCTCAGGGCTTCCATCCCTCCGATTTTTTTGTGTCCTTGCATCGCTAGCCCTTTTTAGTTTTTTCTCTGTGTGGGTCTATTGATAGCACACCCGGCAGATCGAGTCAAAAAAATCCTTGGCACATAATTTCTCTGTATAATGCAGGGCTTTCCAGTTACAATGAGAGGATCATGAATAAACCTCCCAGCCCGTTGAAAGCCTACGAAAATTTGGATTTTCTCAAATCCGATGACGCCCGCATCATCCGTATTCTGAGTGAATACTTGGAGCCGCTGACCCGCTTGAGGGAACACAAGGTCAACAACACAGTCCTCTTCTTCGGATCCGCCCGTGCCGCCCCGGAAAACAGCGGCTCGCTGCTGGCACGCTACTATGGCGAAGCCGAGGAACTGGCCTACCTGCTGGCACGCTGGGCGATCAAGCTCAAGCCCAGGGGGAAGAACTTCGTAATCTGTACGGGAGGCGGAGGCGGAATCATGGAGGCCGCCAATCGGGGGGCGGACCGGGCCGGAGGAAAATCCATCGGCATGAACATCTCCCTCCCCATGGAACAGGCCCCCAACTCCTTCATCTCACCCGAACTGGCTTTTGAATTCCATTATTTTTTTATGCGGAAATTCTGGCTCGTGTACATGGCCCGCGCCATCGTGGCCTTTCCCGGCGGATACGGCACCCTGGACGAGATATTCGAAGTCCTCACCCTGACTCAGACGGAAAAGATCGACCGTCGTGACATCAGTGTCCTCCTCTATGGCGAAGAATACTGGCGTGAAATTCTGAACCTGGAGGCCCTGGCAGAGCATCAGGCGATAAATCCCGAAGACCTGAAGCTGTTCAGATACAGCTCGGATCCACAGGACGCTTTTGAGTTTCTCAAGTCTCAACTCCTCCCCGATCTCAAGTCTGATGAATGATCTGGGAGCGGCATGAGGACACATTGCTCCGGCCTAGGCTGGGCGCCCCCGCTGTTCCTGTTCGCGGCCCTTCTCCTCTCGGGTTGTACGACTCTTAAGCCGCGCGAGCCGGCCTATCAGGAACAGGGGATGGCTTCCTGGTATGGGCCCGGATTCCAGGGTAAGACCACTTCCAACAAAGAGATCTATGACATGTACGACATGACCGCCGCACACCGAACCCTCCCCTTCGGTACCTACGTCATGGTCACCAACCTCCAGAATGGGCGCTCGGTCACAGTCCGCATCAACGACCGCGGCCCCTTTGTTAAGGACCGCATCATCGACCTCTCCTATGCGGCTGCCCTGCAGCTGGACATGGTCGGGCCCGGGGTAGCAAAGGTCAGGGTCGAGGTCCTGCCCGAGATGTCGCCCGATCCCGCTGCACAGAAGTTTTCCGTCCAGGTAGGGTCCTTCACCCTCAAATCCAATGCCGCAGCCCTCCAGGACAGTCTCAAGGAGCGGTACACAGGGGCCTACATATCCCAATTCCGGACTTCACGACAGACATATTATCGGGTCCGGATCAAGGCTGAAAGCATGGCAGACGCCCGGTCTTTGGCCCGCCGGCTTCAGGAGGAAGGTTACACCGTCATGGTCCTGGAGGAACAGTGACCTGCCTATAAACAAAAGGAGCATCATCTCCGCCCACCCCATCCTTCGGTTCCCTGCCCTCCACACTGAGGCTTGAATTCACCCTGCCCGCGACTTGTGGCGAGGGCCGGATTGTTTTACACTTGCGGTTTTAACTAGGAACGCTGGCTAGACATGAAAAAAGGTGTACAGAAGATCTACACGGAGGTCGCCCCCAGGTACGACCTTATCAATCACGTCATGACCCTGGGCCTGGATATCTTCTGGCGGAAGATCGCAGCCCGTGCTGCGCTGGATCTACCGCCGAAGCGGGTATTGGATGTCTGCTGCGGGACCGGCGACATGGCCGTCGAGATCTCCCGCAAAGTCCCAGCCGGAGCGCAGATCATAGGTGCCGATTTCAGCCTCCCCATGCTCCGCGTGGCCACAGACAAAACCTACGCTTCTGAGGCAGTGTTTGTCCTCTCCGATGTCAGAAGCCTCCCATTTCCCCCGGATCTCTTCGACATGCTCTTCATCTCTTTTGCCACTCGCAACCTCGACTTCGGTCCTGAGGTCCTCGTGGATTTTTTTCGAGAATTCCATCGGGTGCTCAAGCCGGGAGGCCTCTTCGTCCATCTGGAGACAAGCCAGCCTCGCCTGCGCCCTCTCCGTTCTCTCTTTCATGCTTATGTGCGAGCCTTTGTCCAGCCATTGGGCAGCCGCCTGTCCGGCTCGTCGGCCGGATACAAATACCTGGCCCACACAGTACCCCGCTTTTACGCGGCCGGGGAGCTCTCCTCACTTCTGAGCCGCGCCGGTTTCTGCCAAGTCGACTGCCGGCCCTTGCTCTTCCATATCGCCGCCCTCCACACAGCCCGCAAGTCTGCCGGGCCAGGAGCAGAATAGAGCTCGCCCTGAGGCCCGAATATGTTGTACGTTTCGAAGGGAAAGGTGTATTATGAGGGCTCTTCCAAGATGAATAATATGCGGCACACCTCGGCAGTTCAGATCGGCCCCCTGCGGGTGGGGATCGTAAGCAACCATCCGGCCCACATCCCCGACTTTCCGGGCAAAATCGAGGTCAAATCCCTGCTCACAGACTTTCTGCGAATCGAATCGTTTCCC
>JBGUED010000223.1:0-4809 GCA_041821525.1 Candidatus Aminicenantaceae bacterium
GTGGCCGGCCATAGCCTCATAGCCAGGCCACGAAGTGGCCGGCCATACCCTCACGTCTTGCCGTTCATCGTCTCGATCTTGCGCGCAACGAGGAGGGCCATTTCGAGCGCCTGCTCCATACGTTCACGAGGACGTTCAACTGGGCCTACCAGGACGGCTATGCGGAGTTGGAGATGATCCAGCGGACCTGGCTCGTCTCTATGTATTTCCTGCACAAAGAGGCCGGTGATTTTATCGAGGACAGGGAATTCTTTCGTGACTTCTTCCGCATCTACCCGGAAATGGTGTTTGGAAACAGGCCAAGGGATATGAACTTCAATGATGTGGCACAATGCTATTCGCTGAGATTCTTGCAGAGGTTCTGCGCCTATTTTGGGTTTGTGGAAGTCCGTGAAAGCAAGGATAAGGATTGGTACAAAAGGAAAACCTCCGTTCGGACCCGCCGTCTGTTCGATGACTATTTCCAGTGGCAGGTGAAGGAGATGGATGAGGAAATCCTCTCCGCCAGCTCAACAAAAGTTCACTAAAAGAACAAAAGAACAAAGGGGAAACAAAGGGGAGTGGTACATTTAGCGCGCTAAATGTACCACTCCCCTTTGTTCTTTCCATATGACACAATTCCTGATTGCCACGCGTCCTCTCTTTCTGGAGATGACAACTAATGCCTCGCCACAGCAGGTGTCTTATCGATGGGGCTTTCTATCATGTCCTCAACAGGGGCAATGCAAAACAACAAGTATTTTTCGATCAAGTGGATTATTCTCTATTCTTAGAATCGGTTTCAGTAGCAGTTACAAAACACCCTGTTGACATCCTGGCTTACTGCATAATGCCCAACCACTTTCATTTCCTTGTACGGCCGTCTCAAGCAGAAAACCTGAGCAAATGCATTCATTTATTCATGAACTTACACATACACAGACATAGGAAAAAATATACGACAACAGGACACATATGGCAGGGACCTTACAAAGACTTTATCATTCAGGATGAGTACCACCTCCTGGTGGTTCTCAGATACATAGAAGCAAACGCCCTGCGCGCTGGCGTGGTCGATTCATCAGCCAAATGGAGATGGTCCAGCCAATTTGAAAGATCCCGAAATCTCAAATATTTACTCAACAGGGATATGGTAAAGCTACCTCCGAACTGGCTCGAAATCGTGGACACTCCCCTGTCGGAGGAGGATGCCACAAAATTGACGAGAAGCCTGGAAAGGCAGACACCTTTTGGAAAGGATGACTGGATCAAAAGTACTGCCGAGGAACACGGGCTCAAGCACACGATCCGGCCACGCGGCCGCCAAAGGAAAAACGAAGAAGGAATTAAAGGGGAAATTAAAGGGGAGTGGTACATTTAGGGCTCTAAATGTACCACTCCCCTTTTTTCTTTCCTCATTTTACGCACATGAGAATAAACCACGGCCAAGGCGTCCTCTCTTATGCTTTAGAAAGACGAGAAAGACGAAAAGTAACAAGGAGGGCCACATGGCTGAGTATTACACATTCGAGAACCTGGAGTGCTGGAGACAGGCCAAGGACTTGGCACTTGATGTACACAGATTTTCACTGACTGAAAACGTGAAGAGCGACGAGGTGATGTGCGACCAGCTGAGGCATTCTGCCTTAAGGGTCATGTCGAGGATCGCAGAGGGCAAGGCGCGGGGCAGCGGCACCGAGTTCATCTATTACCTGAAGCTGTCCAAGGCGGCAGCCGCGGCTTTGCAGTCGGCCTTGATCCTGTCACGAGAAATGGGTTATCTGGGAGAGGGCGATTTCCTGGACTTTCAGGACCGGGCCAACCGGGTGTCAGCGCTCGTCGGCGGCCTGATTAACGCCATCAAGAAAGGCCAGAAGGAGAGGAAGGAAGCCAAAACCGATGCGAATAGGGCTGAGAGCATCGGGGGCACTGTCGCTGCCCATGGTGCGCCGGCTGTCGCTGAGGTCCACGAAGGTGGGACGGATGGATCCCAGGAGTCAGCGGAGAGCGTCCCGTTTTAGGCTATTTCGTCAGCGTCACCTTTTTAAGCCCACGCGGGGCCTCGGTGTCAAATCCCTTGGCGCGTGTCAGGTGATAGCAGAAGAGCTGGGCCGCCACAATGGTCACAATGGGGCTCAGCCACTCGGGTATGTCATCAGGAAGACGGAGCGGAGTGTGTGCTAGTGAGAGCGCCTCCTCATTATCGGAAATCACCAGAAGCTCCGTCTTCTTTTCTTTCTTGAGGTTGGAGATGAGCTTGAACACGTCCTTGTACACAGCACCCGAGGGGACCACGGCCAGCACCGGGAATCCCTGGTAGACCATGGCCACGGGGCCGTGACGGAAATCTGCCGAGGAATAGGGCTGCGCCACGATGTAGGCCAGCTCCTTGAGCTTGAGCGCCCACTCAAAGGCTGTGGCATAGTTGAAGCCGCGGCCCAGGACCACACACTGGTCCATGTAGCGGTAGCGCTCGGCCTCCTCGGCGATGAGGGGATCGAGAGCAAGAGTCTGCTCGACGAGGGCGGGGACCTTACGGAGGGCCTCGAGGTCAGACTCTGAGCCGCTGAGCCCCACAGACAGCATGGCGATGGCCAGGAGCTGGGCCGTGTAGGTTTTGGTGGCGGCCACGGCCTCTTCTGTGCCGGCGTTTATGTCGAGCACAAAGTCAGCGGCCTGGGCCAGCGGAGAGTCGGGATCATTGGTTAGGGCGAGTGTGGGGTGGCCCTGGTCTGAGGCCGTCTTGAGGACGCCCACGATGTCGGGTGACTGCCCGGACTGGGAGATGCCGACTGTAAGGGCGTTCTTGAGATTGGGCGGGCTCTGGTAGATGGAAAAGAGCGAGGGTGCGGCCAGGGCCACGGGCAGGCGGTTGGCCGCCCCCCAGAGGTATTTGGCGTAAAGCCCGGCATTGTCTGAGGACCCGCGTGCCGCCAGGAAAATATAGTCGATATCCTGCTGGCGGAGCGACTGCGTGATGTCATGTACTTTGGGAAGCTGTTCCTTTAGGAGCCGCTTGAGCACGGCCGGCTGTTCAAAGATCTCGTCTCTCAGACTCATCATGCTCCTTTTTTAAAGGGGATTTAAAGGGGAGTGGTACATTTAGCGCGCTAAATGTACCACTCCCCTTTATTTTCATTATCCCAAACGATCCAGCGTATCCTCAACCTTCTCGCCGAATCTCTCGATGTGCCCCTGTACATACAGCTTGATGTCCAGGCCGGCGTCTTTGACAAGCGGCATGAGATCCATGGCATAGATCATGGACGTGGCCGTGTCTGTGCCGTGTGAGGCATAGTAGGTTGCGTTAGCCCGGCGGCGTCCCAAGGTGGCCAGGTCATAGCGCTTGCCCCCGCTTATCTGGGACTCGAAGACCTCAAGCAGCGCGATCTGGAGCTCGGGCTGAGCAGACACATCGAATGCGATCTTGTATTCATCAGGGAGCCAGTCCAGGTCGCGCCAGACCTCACAGCCATATGCCTCATCGGGCCGCATATCCCTGGGCAAGTTCCTGATCGCTGCCAGCGCTCTCAGGAACGATGCCACGTGCGTTTCATGCTTGTCGGCCGGGTTGTGGAGATATACAACTTCAGGCTTTGCGAGCTCAATAATGGCCTCAAGATCATCCACCGGTCCTGTCTGGATGTCATTTTTCACCACAGAACTGGGATAATCGAGCTGAATAAGGGCGCCGTATTTTCCGATATCGGCGGCCTTCTTCTGTTCCTGGCGGCGGATCTCCTGCATTTCCTCATCTGTCGTATCTTTGAAGTCCCCGTCCCGGGGTGAGCCGCCTCCGTTCGTGAGCACAATCCCTGTGAACCACATGTTTTCCTGCTCGAAACACTTGAGGATGCCGTCAAAGGCCATGATCTCGAGGTCGTCCTGATGGGCCCCCACAGCCAGGTGGGTCGTGCGCTGCAATGCCTCCTCGAATGCGACACCATCGGGGATATAGACATCAGCATTGGGTTGTATGATGCTCATGGGTTGTCTCCTTCATTAAAGGGGAGTGGTACATTTAGCGCTCTAAATGTACCACTCCCCTTTATATTTATATCCGGTAAACTGGCGGCGGCGATGGCTTGGCCCACGCGGCGGTTCTTCTCGTCCGGAAGCTGCATGGCGATCTTTTCAGCCAGCTCCGGGAATTCCGCCTCGATCACCTCGCGCGCCTTCTCGAGGATGATCTCCCCTCCCCGGCCTGACGTGCAGCGCCCCAGGAGCAGGAAGTGTTTGATGTCGTAGAAATCCGCATAGTGTGCCAGCGAATACCCCATGTACACACCGATCGACTCCCAGATCCTGCGCGCGCCCTTGTGGCCGGATTCAAGCTTCTCCTGCACGAACTTCAGCCTCTCGGCCGGCGCCATATCCGCCGGCAGGAAGATCCCGGCCTTTGCCGCCATCCGGAACACGGCCTGCTGCGAAAAATACTGGGCCCCGCAGCCCACATCCCCGGACCAGGCGTCCACAACAGCCTCGGGATTGTAGTCCACAGGGGCAAAGGCCAGCTCATTGAGCCAGCCCGTGAGGTATCCCTCGCCGTCCACATACCCGCAGGCCTCGCTCGATCCCAGGGCAATGCCCAGCACGCCATTGTCCTCCAGAGACATGGACCCGGCCAGGGCGGTCACATCGCCGTCGTTGGCCACCTCAAAGGGCACGCCCACCTCGTCTGCAATGCGGAGGAAGAGCCTTCGCACCTGGTCATAGTCCTCGTCCCGCACACGCCGGAACAGGGAGGCCACGCGCACGACATTGTCCACGTAGATGCCGGCCGCACTCCCGCCGATGGCATCCAGACGCGGCAGCTTGAGGGATGCGGCC
>JBGUED010000224.1:0-4793 GCA_041821525.1 Candidatus Aminicenantaceae bacterium
GGTCTTCTTGACCCAGGTAGAAGTCCGGACCGGGACCGTACTCTTCTCTACTACCAGCTTGTATTTGTTGAGGTTCTCTGCGATCCGTCTCGACACGCCCTCCACATAGGTCATATCTGCGCTGCCGTCCTCCCTTTGAGGAGTGCTCACGCACACGAACAGCACATCAGCGGACTGGATGGTCTGATCCAGATCGTGCTCGAAGCGGAGGTTTCCCCTCTGCAGGTTCTGCTTGAGCAGGTCTTCCAGGCCCGGTTCGTAGATGTGTGCGATCCCCTGGCCGGCCTTGTCGATTTTGTCGGCCACGATATCCGTACCCACGACCTCGTGCCCGAGCTCAGCCAGTCCCACGGCCGTAACCAGCCCGACATATCCGGTCCCGATTATTCCAATCTGCATAATCAGTCCATATAACCCAGGGCCTTGAGGCGTTCCTTGACCTTGTCTTCTTCCTCTAGGCTCATGCCTGCTTCGGCAGGGTACTTTTCCTGGAGCAGCCCGACGATCAGGTCCTCCACGGATTTACTCTGGCCGGCGGCCTCTTTCTCTATCTGCGCGAACAGCGCTTCTGCCAATGTGATTTTGATCTCTTTGTCATCCATAGGTCTTCTCCTTCAGGCGATCACTGTCTCCGGTTCCTGTGAAGCCTCTCGTCCACAGAGGCGATCATCTTGTCCAGCTCGAACTCTTCAGAGCCGAGAAAATCACAGATCTCCCGGACATGAGTTCCGGGATCCGAGACAACTTGGTTATAGTCGACGAAGAGCACCTCCACGTCCTCACGCCCCTTGATGAGATCGACGATCATGGTGTTCAGCTTGACAAAGACCTCCCGGGTTTCTTCCCGGTTGTCGTCCCGGACCTTGGCCATCTTTTCCATGGAGTCCAGGATCTCGTCGATGTTGCGCTGGGAGTAGATGATCTTGTAGTTTCCCGGGGGAAGGAACTTGAGGCCATAGGCCGTGATTTTGATGAACTCGCCCTGATGGTCCTGCAGGGAGAACTGCTCTTCCATCAGCCTGTTGATGATCTTGCCGCCCTCGAGCTCGAAATAGCCCTTGGGATTGTTATCATCCGGTGGCCGGGAGTCCGTGTCGAATGAGGTAGGGATACCGCCCGCGACCAGGATCTGCATGAGCATGGACGTGCCCGAACGTTCCAGGCCGGAGACAATATAATTGGTCGTGTGATCCAGTTTCATAATGCTCATATCTTATGTGATAATGCGGCGCCCTTCAAGTCTTTTTCGCCTCTCAGGGTCCTCCAATTCAGCCCGCTACTCGTCTTTTCTTCACCGAAAAACAGGGTGGAGCCAAGGAGGTGAAGGGACCGGACAGCCTTGACAAAGAGAGGCCATTCGGTTATCAATGGGATAGTGATGACCGCTAAAGCCTGCCCTGCCATTTGATATGGAAAAAATCGAGCACCCCTATGCCCACAATACCGCCTTCTCCGGCGTGCTGGACAAGAACGTCAAAAAGCTGGCGCAGAGACTGGGAATATCCCTCACTGTCCGCGGCGACAGCATCCTGCTCGACGGCCCGGACGAGAAGGTGGCATTCGCCAAGCACTACTTCGAGCAGCTGAAGGACCTGAAGAACACGGGCCATGCGTTCAAGGCAGAGGACTTCCACATCGCGCTCGACCTGCTGGAAGAGGGCAAGAACGGACGGCTGGCGGACTTCTTTCCTGCCGAGCCCCTCACCCTGTCCCGCAAATCCGTGCTGCCCAAGTCCCTCAACCAGCAGCAGTACATCGAGGCTATCAAGAAACACGATATGGTGTTCGGGATCGGCCCGGC
The DNA here is from genome assembly GCA_041821525.1 of Candidatus Aminicenantaceae bacterium. GTDB lineage: Bacteria > Acidobacteriota > Aminicenantia > Aminicenantales > Aminicenantaceae > JAUXEH01. The sequence goes on from JBGUED010000224.1 coordinate 1,802, forward strand.
CGGGACGGGTAAGACCTACCTGGTCATGGCTATGGCCCTCAAATTCCTCCAGGACAAGGAGGTCAGCCGCATCATTCTGACCCGTCCGGCGGTGGAGGCCGGTGAGAAACTGGGATTCCTGCCCGGCGACCTGCAGCAGAAGGTCAATCCCTATCTCAGGCCCCTGTACGACGCCCTGTTCGACCTGATCCATTCCGACCAGGCCCACAACCTGATCGACCGCGGCATCATCGAGATCGCCCCCCTGGCCTACATGCGGGGCCGCACACTCAACTCCGCCTTCATCATCATGGACGAGGCCCAGAACACCACCAAGGAACAGATGAAGATGATCCTGACCCGGCCCGGCTTCGATTCCAAACTCGTGGTCACGGCCGACATCACCCAGATCGATCTGCCCCAGCCGAGCAAATCCGGAGTGCTGCAGGCCATGGAGATCCTGACTCCTATCCCTGAGATATCCTTCGTTCATTTCAACGAAAAGGACGTGGTCCGCCATCCCCTGGTCCAGAAGATCATCAAGGCCTACAAGAAGGCTGATGAAAAGGCACAGAAAAAGTAAAAGTAATGGAACCTTTCTCGTTCAAGAAACTGAGGTTCTTCCGCAGCGAGGAGAGCCGGACCAAGAAGATGAAGAACAACGCCCAGGTCCCGGACCCGGATGAGAAGACAAGCCTCATGCAGCGGCTGCTTGGACATCACCACATTTTCCTGATTATCTTTGCATTGGCCATTGCCTACCTGGCCTCCTACCAGCCTTCCAAATCCCTGCCCGAGTGGGAGATCGGCGCCATCGCACCGGCGGATGTCGTGATTCCCGAGGATCTGACCATCGAGGACAAGGAGACAATACAGACCCGCAGGCAGGAGGCGGAGGACAGAGAGCCTCCGGTCTACAGTCTCAATTCGAATGCCTTCCCGAGCGCCCGAAACAAGATCCGGGAATTCTTTGAATCGGGGCGGGCGCTGATTGCCGAGCCCCCCGACAGCGAACGACAGAGCGAGTTCATCGAGACCAGCAGCGAGACCCACTTCATCGAGCTCACTCCCCAAATCCTGCGCAATTTGATCAAGCTCGAGTTCTCCCCCACCCTGGGAGAAAGCCTGATCACGCTGATCTCCGGTGTGATGGATCGAGGCATCATCATCAACAAGAACCTTTACACACACAACGAACAGGAACTCGGCTTTATCTTGATCCGCGGCGCAGAGGCAGAGAGCAAGCAGTTCGTGTCCACAGTCCCCGACAAAGAGGAAGCAAAGACCATCCTGACCAATGAGATCAACCTCCTTGAGCTGCCTGACGAGGAAAAATCGGTCCTGACCGCGCTCGCATACACGTTCCTGACGGCCAACGTGGATTTCAGTGCGAGTGAAACGGCATTCCGCAGGGAATTGGCCCGCCGCAGTGTGGAGACGACTTACTTCACCATAAAAAAGGGGAAGGTCATCATCCGCAAGGGTGATGAAGTGACCGATGATATACTCCGAGACATCCGGGACTACAACCAGAACCTCAGCGCCCAGCCCAACTGGCTGATCAATTTTGCCGGCTCGCTGATCCTGTTCTCTTTGCTGCTCTACGGGCTGCTCTATTACCTCCAATCCGGGAGGGATCCTGAGGTAGCCCTCAACCGCTTCACCCTGATATGCACCATCCTGATCATCGGACTGCTGCTCTTTAAGGTGTCCGCTTCCCTCTCCAGCCTCATCAGCCACAATACGAGCCTGACCTTTTTCAGCTACGCGGAAAGCTACCGCTACGGATTCCCGGTGCAGATGGGAGCGCTACTGGTCACCTTTCTGGTCGGGGTCCACCTCGCGCTCTTCTTTGTGATCTTTATCAGCATCCTCTTCGGCTTTCTGTTCAATTCCGAGCTGCTGATGATCTTCACGCTGGTGGGCGGATTTGCAGCCATCCTGGGAGTAAGGCTCCTCGGGAAGTCCACCCGCACGCCTGTTCTTCGCGCCGGGATCCTGTTTGTAGCACCCGTGAACGTCGCTGCCATCACTGCTCTCCACCTGCTCCGGGGCGGCATCTCTGCCTGGCAGCCCTTTATCAGCGAGGTGTTCATGGGCATCCTGGGCGGCGTCATAAGCAGCGCCCTGGCCTTCCTCCTGCTCCCTGTCCTGGAGAACATATTCGGTATCGTCACCCCGGCCAAGCTGGTCGAGCTGACCAATTCCGACCTCCCCATCTTCCGGAAGATGGCCCTGGAAGCACCCGGGTCCTACCATCACTCGCTGGTGGTAGCCTCCCTGGCCGAGGCCGCGGCCGAGGACATCGACCTCGACCCCATGCTGGTCAAGGCCGGCGCCCTTTACCATGACATCGGGAAGATCAAGCGCCCGGAATATTTCATCGAAAACCGCACGCGCAACTTCGACATGCACCGGGATCTCAAGCCCAGCATGAGCAGCCTGGTGATCATCAACCATGTAAAGGAAGGAGTGGAGCAGGCCACCAAGCTCCGGCTGCCGAAGCGGGTCAAGGACCTCATCGCCCAGCACCACGGCAACTCCCTGGTCCGCTACTTCTTCGAGAAGGCCAAGGAAGAATACGACCCGGAGATGCAGACGGTCGGCGAGGAGAGCTACCGTTACCCTGGCCCCCGGCCCCGGACCAAGGAAGCCGCGTTGGTCATGCTGGCCGACTCGGTGGAGGCGGCCTCCCGGAGCCTCAAGAATCCAACCAAAGCCAACCTGAAACGGCTCATCTCCGAGATCTTCAACTCCAACCTGCAGGACGGCCAGCTGGACGAGAGCCGCTTTTCACTCTCCGAGCTCAAGATCATGGCCAATGCCTTCCTATTGTCCCTGGATACCATCTATCATCCGCGCGTAGAGTATCCGGGATTCGAATTCGAGAAAAAGCGGAGCAAACCGGCTGCTCCCCATAAAAACAATGATCGAAATCCTTGACCAGCAGAGGCGGTATGACATCGACACCAACAGACTTCAGCACCTGCTGGAGGAACTGATCCGCACCTAC
>JBGUED010000225.1:0-4739 GCA_041821525.1 Candidatus Aminicenantaceae bacterium
ATGAGGAGCAGGTCGGTCTCGCGGTTCAGGGCTTCCATATCAACGGGCTTGACATCCCAGCCGAGTTCCTGCGCCCCCCGTGTGTTGGGGACCCGGTCGGGGGTTAGCAGCATGTCGTCGCCCTCTTCCGGTGGGGCATCAGCAAAGAAGATCCGGCCGACACCCAGATCATCCTGGAAGAGCTTTTTAGCCAGAAAGAGCTCTTCATTGGAAAGCCGGGAACTGAGGATCACGGAGACTCGCTCCAGACGATTGCGGTGCTTAAGCCGCAGGATACTTGCGCTCAGCCAGTCGATTGCCTCCTGCCAATCCGGGGGAGACCCCCCTTTTTTCAGGATGCGCGTGGCGCGATTCTCATCGAGATAACTGTAGCCGTACCGGCCCTTGTCGCAGATCCAGGGGCCGTTGACCCGGGGATCGTCCACAGCCTTGACGCGGTAGACTCGTTTTGGCAGCTGGAAGCGGGCAAAGCCCCTGTGCGCCTGGATCGTTATCCTGCATCCCCGGCTGCAGAGCGGGCATATCGACTCACCCGCCTCCAGGAACCAGGATCGGGTCTGGAACCGAAAATCCGTATCCGTGATAGCCCCTACAGGGCAGAGCTGGGCCAGGTTACCGGAATAGGAATTATCCACCTGCTGGTCCTCTTCGTACGTGTCGACCTTGGTGTGTCCCCCTCGCTCGAACACGCCCATCTCACCGGTCCCGGTGACCTCACGCAGAAAGCGGACACAGCGTCGGCAGAGGACACAACGTTCTTGGTCGTGGAGAAGGTATTTGCCGAGGCGGATTTTCTTTCCGCGCTTGTCCTTGACCTCGGAGAAGCAGCTGTCATACAGGCCGTACTCCTCATAATAGTCCTGAAGCTTGCAGTCCCCTGCCTGATCACAGATGGGGCAGTCCAAGGGGTGTTCGGCCAGGAGGAATTCCAGAACGCCCATGCGGGCTTCCCGAACGCGCTCGCTCTGGGTGAAAATCTTCATGCCCTCCCGGACCTGCAGGGAACAGGACAGCTCCAGCTTGGGCATCCCCTCGACCTCCACGAGACACATCCGGCAGGTCCCCTCCGGAGCAAACGCGGGATGGTAGCAGAAATGAGGAATGGGGATACCGGCGTCCAGGGCGGCATGGAATACAGTCGTGCCTTCCTTGACCTCGATTTCTCTGTCGTTGATATAGATATTAACCATCGTGTGCTCTATTTCCGATTCAAACAGACAAGGAAGTCTCCAGCTCCTCCTGAAATTTTTCGGTGAGGGCCAGTATGGGCATGGCTGCCGCATCTCCCAGCGGGCAGAGGGTCTTGCCCAGGATGTTGTTGGCCACCCTCCGGATGTTCTCGATATCCCCACGCCTCCCCTTTCCCGCAGCCATCCTCTTGACGGTTTTCCGGATCCAGGGATTGCCCACGCGGCAGGGTGTGCACTGCCCGCAGGACTCATGGGAATAGAACTCCGCTATGATCCGCAGGACTTCGAGCATGGAGGCGTCTTCATCAATCACGATGACCGCCCCGGATCCCAACATGGACTTTGCCTCCATCAGGGAATCGCCGTCCAGGGTGATGTCGATCTCGTCTGGCTTCAGGATCGGGGCTGACATTCCCCCTGGAATCACGGCTTTCAGGGTCTTGCCGTCCTGCATGCCACCCGCATGGGTAAAGATCAGATCTTTGAGGCTGGCTCCCACAGGGAGTTCATAGACACCGGGTTTCTTGACGGGACCGCTCACGCCGAACAGGCGGGTCCCCCCGTCCTTAGGCAGGCCCTGTTTGCAGAACCACTCCGGCCCATGACGGATAATCAGGGGGATGTTGGCGATGGTCTCCACGTTGTTGATGACGGTGGGACACTGGAACAGGCCGATCGAGGCGGGAAAGGGAGGCTTGAGGCGCGGATTACCCCGCTTCCCTTCCAGAGACTCCAGCAGGGCGGTTTCCTCTCCGCAGATGTAAGCGCCTGCCCCGCGGTGCACATAGACCTCGAGGTCGAATCCCGAATCCAGGATATTCTTCCCCAGGAATCCCTGGGCCCGGGCCTCGTCGATCGCCGTCTCTAAGCGCTGCGCGACGTTCTCGTACTCACCCCGGATGTAGATGTAGGCCGTGTTGATCCCCACACAGAAGCAGGAAATGATGATACCTTCCAGCAGCCTGTGGGGGGCATAGGTCATGATGTAGCGGTCTTTGAAGGTCCCGGGTTCGCCCTCGTCCGCGTTGACACAGAGGTACTTGGGCTTGTCCCCGCCCTGGGGGACAAATCCCCATTTTACACCGGCCGGAAAGCCGGCCCCTCCCCGCCCGCGCAGGTTGGCGGCCTTGACCAGGCTTAGGATATCTTCGGGAGTCAGCTCTTTGAGGGCTTTTTTGGCTTGCTCATACCCGTTCTGATTGAGGTAGAAGGCAAGGGTGTGGGCCCCATCCTGATTGAAAAAGCGGCTAATAGCTTTGTCTTCCACGATCGCCTTCTATTCCAGATTATCCAAGATCTCATTGATCTTGGTTGCGTCCAGGTTCCCAAAATAATCAAAATTCACCATCATACAGGGGGCCTGCTCACAAGCGCCCAGGCACTGCACCAGAGAAAAGGTAAATTTCTGATCCGGCGTGGTCTCGCCCGGCTGAATCCCCAGTTTCTCGGAGAGGTGGTCGATGAGTGAACCGGCTCCTAAAAGCGAGCAGCTGAGGTTGGAGCAGATCTGCACGTGGTACTTTCCCACCGGCTGGCGGTTGTACATGGTGTAGAACGTCACGACCTCATGGACCTTGGCCGGGCTGATTTCCAGAAGGCCGGCCACCGATTTTTCCGTAGCACGGGAGATGTACCCGAACTCTCTCTGGGCGGCATGCAGCACGGGGAGGAGCGCCGCCTCTTTCTGGGGATAGCGGGCCGCGATCTCGGCGATGGCCTTTTTGGTCTGTTCCGAAAACTCCGGACTCATCGGTCCAACTCCCCTCCGATCATGTTGGTGGAACCAAAAGTCGGGATAATGTCAGCGATATAGTGCCCTTGGATCAATTCCTCCAGGGCGGAAACGATGTGCAGGCAGGGGGCCCGCAGGTGCAGGCGGTAGGGCTTGTCCGTACCGTCGGACACGATGTAGAAACCTACCTCTCCGCTGCCGCCCTCTACGGAAAAATACACTTCACCCTTGGGGGGTCGGATCCCATGGCCACGCATGAAAAACTTGAAATGATTGATCAAGCCCTCGATGTTGGTGTAGGTGTCTTCCTTGGGAGGCACTATATACTTTTTGCCGGCCGACAGGATGTCCGGGTATGCGTCCTTTTCCGATCCTTCCAGGTTGGGCGACAGTTTGATGCGCTCGGTGACTTTCTGAGACCGGGAGTTCTTGATGGCCTCGGCCGGTTCCACTCCTTCGGCCATCAGGTCGGTTGACGAGGTAGCCAGGGGCATTTTGGCCACAGCTTGCTCAACGATGCGCAGGCTCTGCTCCATCTCCCGCATACGCACGAGGTAGCGGTCGAAGTTGTCTCCCCTATCTCCCAGCGGGACTTCGAAATCCAGCTGGTCGTATACGAGGTAGGGATGCGCCTTGCGCACGTCATAGGACACGCCGGAAGCCCGCAGGAAGGGTCCTGTGAATCCGTAGTTGATGGCCATGGCGGAGTCCGCTACCGCCACATCCCGGGTGCGGTCGATCCAGATCTTATTCTTATCCAGGAGTCCGCTCACATCCTTGAGCACGTCTCTCGTCATTTTGATGGCAAGATCGAGCTTGGGTTTGTACTCCGGATGCAGGTCTGCCTTAACACCGCCGATGCGGATGTAGGAGGTGGTCATGCGTGCACCCGTAGTCTGCTCGATCACATTCCAGATCTCCTCACGCGCCTTGATGTAATAAAGGAACACGGTGAACGCACCGCACTCCATAGTCATGGCAGCCAGGGCCGTGAGGTGGTCCGAGATTCGGGAGAGCTCGCACATGATGACGCGGAGATACTGTGCCCTTTCGGGAATCTCCAGGCCCAGCATCTTCTCCATGGTCATCACGTAGCCGAGGTTGTTGATCAGGGGCGAGACGTAATTCAGGCGGTCTGTATACGGGAGCATGTTGAAATAGGTCTTGTGCTCGCAGGTCTTTTCGAATCCCCTATGCAGGTACCCCACCTCGACCTCGGAATTGCGTACAACCTCTCCATCCAGCTCCAGCATGATGCGGATGGTACCGTGCATAGCCGGGTGGGAGGGCCCCATGTTGATCAGCAGGCTTTCTTTGTGGGCTTCTTTCTGCAACCTAGTCGTCATCGGTCTGCCTCAACTGAACACAGGGCTGGCGCTTGCGCAACGGATAGTCCTTGCGCAGGGGATGGCCCTCGAATCCCTCATACATGAACAGGCGCCGCATGTCCGGGTGCCGGTTGAAGCGGATGCCGAACATGTCGTACACCTCCCGCTCCAGCCAGTTAGCGTTCTTCCAAAGGCCGGTCAGTGAATCAATGGTCAAGTCCCCCTCCCCTACAGAGGCCTTGAGCCGGAGGCGCAGGTTATGGGACATGGAGAACACATGATAGACCATTTGGTATCGGGGGGTCTCTCCCATGTAATCCACGCAGGTGAGGTCCAGAAGCATGGAGAACTCATAGGGCTTCTGAACGAGGAAGTCCATGATCTCCAGAAGGGCTTCCTTCCGGATAACCAGGATGTCGTCTCCGAACTGGGCGGATACATCCACCACTGCCTGAGAAAATTTCTGTTGCAGAGCTTCGATTACTTTTT
>JBGUED010000226.1:0-4729 GCA_041821525.1 Candidatus Aminicenantaceae bacterium
GCCCAGCGGTGCTTGGGCGCTGCCACCACTTCTCGGAGCTTGTCGTCCGCCAGCCGGATGAAGGCCTTTTTATCCACCCGGTAGATCGCCAGGTAGCTGAAGTTCTTGTCCCGGCTCTCCTGGACCTGCTGTTGGGACTGCATGCGCTGGTCCTTGTGGTGCCAGATCACCAGGTCCGGCAGGTCCTCCTTGTCGATCTCAGGCTCTGCCTGGGCCTTGGATTCGGATTTGTCCTCCGGCGTGTCTCCCGGTTCATCGGCTTCAGGCTTTTCCTCTTTATCTTCAGACTTTTCCTCTGCCTTTGCCTTCTTGTCCTTTTTTTCCTTGGCCTCGTGTATGCCGAACAGAATCCCGGTCAGGTCCTCAGTCCACTGCGGGCTGCGGTTGGGGCTTATAGTCATCTTTTCCGGGAAGCTGTCGTCTTCCTGGGGGTCGTAGGATGTCTTCTGGGGACCCTGGGCTCCGAATCCATTGAATCCCAGGATGCTGAAGAGTTTGTCTTCAAAATCGTCGTGTTTGACGCCCTTGAGCACGGCAAAGCCTTCCCCCTTTTCCGTCCAGGTCAGCCTCTTGTACTCGGCCTCGGCACTGTCCAGGGGCATAATGACTCCGGTCTGCATGTTGCGGACCTGTACCCCGTTACCGCCCTGATCTTGGGCATCCACCAGCCAGGCGAGCCATTTTCCGTATTTATCGAAGGCGAACTCGGACACATTGCCCAGGTTCAGGGTCTTGCCTGTGGACAGTTCGAAGAGGAGCAGGTCGGAGCCGTTCCACTTGTCCTTTTCCTTGGACTGTGCTTCGGGCGGATTGCGGTGCAGTGCGACCCAGGAAGGATTTTCTCCTGAGAAACGGAATCCCTTGATTTTTTCGAACGTGTGCTCTTTTTCGGTCCTCAGGTCTAGGAGCGTGACCGAGTTGTAGAGGAGTTTCTTGGTCTTTTTGGCCTGCCGTGCCTCCTGGCGTGTGGGGAACACGGTGTAGGCCACCCATCGGCCGTCCTCTGAGAAGGCCGGTGCCCCTCCGCCCATACGTGTCGGCTCCCCGATCGGGAAGCGAAGCTCCTTCTCTCTTTTGGTCTGCCGGAGCACCATCTCGCCGTTTCCTTCCTGGGGTGCGAGCACATAGGCGAACCAGGCCCCGTCGCTGGAGATGATCGAGGATCGGATGCTCTTCCAGGCCAGGATGTCGGAGATCGACTCGATCGGCCTGGGCGACTGGGCGTTTTCCTCGCCGGCCATGGTTGGCGTCAGGGCCAGCGTTCCCAGCAGACAGAGCAGGATGAGGATCAAGGAATGGGACAGTTTTATTTTCATGACGAACCTCCTCAGGGACTGAGTCTCTCAACCGTGTTTACGAGTCTGTAATATACCACATTTTTCGCTTCGCGTTGACGTTCATTCTCCTATGTATGACCTTACAATTATAGGGGCCGAGATAAACACCTGCCGGGGGCAAGGCGTAATACCGCATGAATGACGAACACATGCGCGATCGAGAGTGAAAAATAAAGGGGAGTGGTACATTTAGAGCTCTAAATGTACCACTCCCCTTTATTTATGTTCGCAAGGACAGTGGCAGCGGCAGGGCCTCGGGCAGAGCCTGTGCTACCGGATCCATGGCCGAATAATCAAGTTCGGACCCCAAAACGCTGTGCGGTATGATAAACACGACCAGTGTCAACACGAAGGCTGCCAGATACCAGCGCCGGGCCGGTTTCCCTCCGCGGCCGGCGATCAGAGCGATGATCCAGGCCAGAAGCGCGAACAGGGTCTTGGTGTCGGTCAGGTCTTTCCCGACCGGGAATCCTGTCCAGAACGCGTCAAAGGCGTATTTCTGCATGATGGGCCCCAGTATGATTCCACCCACAAACAGGAACACAGCCGTGATGATGGCCAGCTTGCGGACCTTCCCATCCTTGCGAAGGGCCTCCAATCCCGCCCGAAACGCGAAGAACAGGGCCCCGAAGATAACGAAAATATGCAGTATGAGGACCGGGCCTGGTACCTCCCCCTTGTAGCGCATGACCACGGGCGCATCACCGGGGAGAGTGGCCTCCTGTCCCTGGGAGGACAGGGTCACCTGGTAGGCCAGCTTGCCGGCCATGGGCTGTTTGGGGAGGTAGGCGACAAGGTCGCTTTCTTCCCGCTGCATGTCCAGCCGGGTCCAGGGTTCGTTGGTGGGGAAGCGTTTGTATTCCACATAGCCCTCGAAGTCTTGTCTGGGCACGGTTATGCGGACGGGACAGTCCGCGGTGATCACATGGGTTCTGAGAAATTCAACCGAGATAGTCTCGCCGGCCATCTCCACCTTGACCCGTTTTTCGTATGTGGGCCCTGTGACCCGCTGGTACACGAGCACCACGGCCGTGAGCAGGAAAGCCAGTATCCAAAGCAGCACTTTTTTCATTTTGTTCACTCCTGAAAATTAACTCGCCAATTATCCTTTAACCACTCGGATAATGCAAGGGCTTAAGGGATTCCTGGCGTGGAAATTTGGCTTCAAATTGTCGGGAAGATTTGCTATAATAACCTTGTCTAATCTATAGACTCAACCTTGCATGGAGATGGAGGCGAATATGACCAAAAGACACTTTATCGGAATTCTGGTCACTTTGGTGATGATCATCACGCTTTGTTCGATGGTCATGGCGAAGGACCCCCCCTACAAATCCGCCTGGAACACAGCCCAGATGTCGGTGGACGGAACAGATTTCGACTGGCAGGACGCCTTCCCCGCTTCTGCGGATAAGGTCGCGGTGGAATATGCGTTCAAGAACGATGCCAATTTTCTCTATGTTCTGTTCAAGTTCAAAGATCCCAAGCAGTTCATGAGCACGATCTCCTGGACAGGCATGACTGTCTATCTCAATGCCAGCGGGAAGAAGAAGAAGGATTATTTCATAAACTTCCGCAAAAAACAGATCACAGCGGACGAGTTCATAGCCAACCTGGAGGCCCAGCAAGGGCAGCTCTCTCAGGAAGACAAGGACAAGATCCGGGCGAATGAGTTTTATGTGGACCACGATGTCCAGGTTTCGAATAAGAAAGCCAAGTCCCAGTCGCTCGATGGAGTGGAGGGGATCGTCCCGGCTATCTTCAGGGCGAACCAGAGCCAGGACGAGACTTACCTTTGGGAAATCGCCATTCCCCTGGCCAGACCCGCAGACATGGCCCCCGGCATCGGTGCGGCCCCCGGCCAGCAGATCAAGGTCGGTTTTCAGTGGGGCGGCTCGACCGATGAGTGGAAGGAAGCCATGGCCTCCCGCATGGGAAGCCAGGGTGCTCAAGCGTCAAATAGGGCCCGTGGAGGATTGTCGTCAGAGAGCGGCGGTGCCAGCACCAGGCTCGACTCAAACATCGGCCTTGCCAGTATGCGGCGGCAGATGCCCAAGAAGTATGAAGTCTGGGTAGACGTCGTGCTCGCTAACCAGCAGTAAATGTTATAAGAACGACTCCACCCACAGCCAGGGCCAGGGCCAGGATCTTTCCTCGGGTCACGCTCTCCTTGAGGAGGATCACTCCCAGGATGAAGATGAAGATGGTGCTCATCTGATTGAGCGCTGCTGCGGTGGAGGCCAGCGTGTACTTCATGCCTCCCATCCAGGCTGTGTAAGCCAGATACCCCCCGAAAAAAGAGCTGGAGGCCAGCAGCTTCCAGTGTTTGGTGTTGGTGAACTCAGCCCAATGCAGCCGGCGCTGGCGATGAGAGGCGATCAGCGCTGCTATCAGGACCAGCCCCCCGACCGTTCGCATCAGGGTGGACCACAGCACCGGAGCCTCAGCCAGTGAGGGCTTCATGATGACGATGCTCACGGCCATGGTCAGCATAGCTGCGAGTCCCAGGGCAATCCCGACCAGCAGATCCTTGCGTTTGATGGGATCTGCGCCGTTGTCCCGGGATATGATGAAAACCGAGCCGATGATCATGCCCACGCCCAGGAGCTGCAGGACGCTCATGCGCTCCGCGAGGACGATGGCCGCCAGGATGATGACCAGGGGAGTGTAGCTGCAGTCAACTATGGCGGAGAGCCCGGCCCCCAAGCGATTGAGGCTGGCGAAAAAGAGGGTGTCGGAGACGCCGATCCCGATCACGCCACTCAGGACCATGATGCCGTAGGTACGGAGGGGCAGGTCCGGAAGCAGGGGCTCATGCAGCACCCAGGATGTGACCAGGAAAAGGCCGACGCAGAACAGAGTCTTAAAGAGGTTCAAACTCAGGGGACGCACACCCCGGCTCGCGATGCGGAACAGGATGACGGCGAGCGCCCAGAACAGGGCGGCGGACAGAGCCAGGAGCTCTCCCTGATGTGCAAATACCGCCTGCTCCGGAAGCATAGAGGTATTCTATCAGGATAAAGATGGGATGCAAGTAGAGAGGTGGGGGAGCCGGCCCGCGGGGGCCAGTGCTACAGGGCGGAGAAGGACTCAGCCCTGGGCAGCGGATTCACCTTGAGCCTTGGAGTCGCCCTTGTTGCCTCCGGCCTCGCCGTTGAGCCCTGGCTTCAGGTCATCGCCTTCGTCGCCGAGATCTTCGACCTTGACACCCAGCAGCTGGGCAGCACCTTCGTACAGCTGGCGGAACGAGCGTTTGGACTCCTGGAGCTTGGCCAGTCTCTCTCTGGCTTTCTGGATCTCCTTTTCCATCTCATCGTCGATGGTGTCCAGCTGAGCTTTAGCCTCTTCCATGGTCTTGCGGTAAAGGTCCTCTTGATCTTTGGTGAGAGCCA
>JBGUED010000227.1:0-4723 GCA_041821525.1 Candidatus Aminicenantaceae bacterium
AATTCTTCCGGGTCCGTGTGGCCACGCTCAACCGCCTGGCCAAGTTGGGGAAGCCGGCAAAGAAACTCATCGGCCATGATCCCAAGGCGATCCTAAAAGAGATCCAGAAGATCGCGGTCAACCGGCATGAGACCTTAAACATGGTCTACCAGCAGATCCTCACAGATCTAGCCAGAGAGAACATCCACATCGTCGATGAGAAGGGGCTGAGCCGGAGTCAGATCGAATTCGTCAGATCTTATTTCTCCGAGAAAGTCAGGCCGCAGCTCATGCCGGTCATGATCGACCAGACGAGCAAATTTCCTGAACTGCAGGACCGGTCCATCTACTTGGCTGTATATCTCTCCGTGCACAACCAGCCGGACAAAAAAAAGTATGCCCTGATCGAAATCCCTTCAGACACCCTTCCCCGATTTGTCATCCTGCCCTGCTTCCGTAACCGGAACTGCATCATCCTTCTCGATGATATAATCCGTTTCGGCCTGGCCGAGATATTCTCCGTCTTCCATTTCGACCACATCGCCGCCTATACCATAAAGCTCACACGCGATGCGGAGTTGGATATCGAGGACGACCTGTCCGAGAGCTATATCAAGAAGATCTCGAGCAGCCTCAAAAAACGGGAGGGAGGGATACCGGTACGGTTTATCTACGATGCCCAGATCCCTGAGGACCTGCTGAGCTTCATCAAGGATAAGCTCCATCTCGGCCCCGACGACCACCAGGTCCCCGGCGGGAAATATCACAATTTCAAGGATTTCATGGAGTTCCCGGATATGGGGCTGGACCACCTGAAATACTCACCCATCGCCTTCCTGCCTCATCGCGACATCGATCCAAAGCGCAGCATCTTCTGGGCCATGAGGAAGAGGGACATCCTGCTCCACTATCCCTACCAAACCTTCCAGTATGTCCTCGACCTGCTGCGCGATGCGTCCATCGATCCCAGGGTCCGGTCCATCAAGATCACACTCTACCGAGTGGCCCGGAATTCCAGCGTGGTGTCCGCGCTCATCAACGCTGTCCGGAACGGAAAAAAGGTGATCGTCAACATGGAGTTGCAGGCCCGCTTCGACGAAGAGGCCAACATCTACTGGGCCAACAAGCTCCAGGAGGAGGGCGCCCGGGTGAGCTTCGGTGTGCCGGGACTCAAGGTCCACAGCAAGCTTTGTTTGATCACACGAGAGGAAAAGAATGGCCCCATGCGCTACGGGATCATAGGCACCGGGAACTTCAACGAAGACACGGCCAAGATCTACAGCGACCACCATCTTTTAACGACCGACAAACGCCTGACACGTGAGATCGACAAGGTCTTTGATTTTTTTGCAAACAATTACAACGTCCCCAAGTTCAAACATTTTGCCGTCTCTCCCTTCGATACCCGGAGGGTGCTGATGAAGCACATCCGGAGGGAGATCAAGAGCCAACAGGAAGGGAAAGACGCGTACATCATCCTCAAACTGAACAACCTGGCGGATGCGTCTATCATCCAGAAGCTCTATGAAGCCAGCGAGGCGGGTGTCCCGATCCTGCTTTTCATACGCAGCATGTTTTCCCTGATCCCGGGGACCGAGGGCCTGAGCAGCAACATCCGGGCATTCAGCATCGTGGACAAGTACCTGGAGCACTCCCGGATCTTGGTTTTCTGCAACGGGGGCGAGGAGAAGATGTACATCACCTCAGCCGACCTGATGCCGCGCAACCTGGACCGCCGGGTCGAGGTGACGTGCCCCATCTACGATCCCGATCTCCAGCAGGAGATACGGACCTTCCTGAAACTCCAGCTCGATGACAATATCAGGACCCGGATCCTCGACAAGGACCTGACTAATGCCTTTGTCCCCTCGGACGCCGAAAAGAGGTCCAGGGCCCAGTGGAGCATCTACGAATATCTAAAGAGGCTCTCCACAACTCCGCGATCCCACTAAACTGTAGGGGTTTTGGTTGACAATCGGCCTGCGGCAAAATAAGTTAATGAAAACAGACTGAGGAGAACTCTGTATGGCGACCGAATCCACTGCGCAGAAACCCAACGTGGAACTGGCCCGGGACATGGGTCTCATGCACGTCACCATGATCGGGGTGGGCGCCATGATCGGCGCCGGCATATTCGTGCTGACCGGCCTGGCCGCGGGTGTGGCCGGACCAGCGCTCATTTTGGTCTTTGCCCTCAACGGCCTGGTCACGGGCTTGACCGCCATGTCCTATGCCGAACTGGGATCCTGCTTCCCCGAGGCCGGGGGCGGGTACCTCTGGGTCAAGGAAGCGCTCCCCCAGCCTAACGGATTCCTCTCCGGCTGGATCAGCTGGTTCGCACACGCTGTGGCCTGCAGCCTGTATGCCGTGGCGTTCGGGACCTTTGCCGTGGACCTCCTCCATCTGGCCGGGATCGACCTGGCCAAGCCGTTCCATGCCCTGTCTTCGGAGCATGCCCCGATGCTGGCGGCCAAAGTCATGGCCGTTGTCATAACCCTGCTCTTTGTATGGATCAACATCCGTGGAGCCAAGGAGACAGGCCAGGTAGAGAGCTTCGTCACCATCGTCAAGATCGTGGTCATTGCCATGTTCATCGGATTCGGCCTGTTCGCCATTTTAACCGGCAAAGCCTCCGAGCCCTGGCAGTCCCAGTTCAGCGGATTTTTCCAGAAGGGATGGAAGGGCATCATCATGGCCATGGGCCTGACCTTTATCGCCTTCGAAGGGTACGAGATCATCGCCCAGTGCGGCGAGGAGGTGAAGGACCCCAAGCGCAACATCCCTCGCTCCATCCTCCTCTCGCTGATCATCGTCGTGCCCATCTACATCCTGGTGGCCTTCGTGGCCCTTGGCGCGGTGGAGCCGGAGGGCGGGCAGCCCACCTGGCAGTATCTGGGAGAAAACGGAGAAATGGCCATGATCGAGGCCGCCCAACACTTCATGTTGGGAAAGATCGGCCGAATCATCTTCCTCATCGGCGGATTGTTCTCCACCATGTCCGCGCTCAACGCCACCATCTACTCGTCTTCCCGGGTGAGCTTCGCCATGGGCCGGGACCACAACCTGCCCGGCCTGTTCGCCAAGATCCACACCAAGCAGCGCACTCCCTACCTGGCCACGTACATCAGCGGCGCCCTCATCATCTTCATGGCCGTGGCGCTGCCCATCGAAGACATCGCCAGCGCCACGGACGCCATGTTTCTGCTGCTCTTTATCCTCGTCAACCTGGCCGTCATCAACCTGCGCAAGAACCGGCCGGACCTGGACCGGGGATTCAAGGTCCCGCTCTTTCCCCTCATCCCCATCGCGGCCACCATCCTCAACCTGATCCTGGCCGTGTTCCTGTTCTTCTACCGCCCGCTGGGAATCCTGGTGTGCGTGGGCTACCTGCTGCTGGGCATTCTGCTCTACTACGCATACGCCCGACACAAAGAATTCAAGGCCAAGGCGGAGCCGGTCATCCACGCCGAACACCCCGTGTTTCACGCCGATCTCCGCCGCTTCCACATCCTGGCGCCCATGGCCAACCAGCAGACCGTGGAGCAGCTGCAACAGTTCGCCATCCGCCTGGCGAAAGCCAATGATGGGGACATCACGGCCCTGAACGTCATCCGGGTGCCTGCCCAGCTTCCGCCCAGCGAGGGCCGCAAATACCTGGACCAGGCGCGGGGACTCCTGTCCCGGGCCATTCATATGGCGGAGGAAGAGGACATCCCGGTCTACTCCCTAGTGAAAGTCAGCCACAATGTCCCCAAGGCCATCATCGAGACCTGCAGCGAGCGCAAGATCAACCTCATGATCCTGGGTTGGGAGGGAGAGATCCCATCCCGAGACCGCGTGTTCGGGACTATTCTGGACGAGATCATCCAGAACACGGTCTGCGACATCGCCATGCTCTGCCGTGCACCGTCCCAAGACACCCCGGCAGAGCGCGTCCTGATCCCCGTGAGCAATGTGCGCTATGGCGTCCTCTCACTCAAGGTGGCCGAGGCCCTGAAACCGGACGCTGAAACCCCCATCGTGCTTTTCCATGCCACGCACCACGACGACATGAGCGGCATGCGCAAGAAGCTTCAGGACGACCTGAACAAGCTGGCCGGCACCATCACCCCGGAAAGATACGAGATCATCATCCGCAAGACCCACAGGATCACCGAGGCTGTGCTGGAGGAAGCACGCCGCCATGACATGATCATCATGGGCGCCCCTGAAGAGGGCCTGGTCCGCCGCGCGGTCTTCGGGGACATGCCGGAGATGATCGCTCGAGAGCTCGACGGGCCCCTCATCCTTACCAAGCGCTACACGGGGAACGTCCGGTCCTGGTTCCAGAAATTCTTCGGAGCCCGCAAGACCATGCTGGATTGAGCTGCTCGCGTTTCACTCATTTCCCTGATTTTTGGAACGTATTTGTATTCGAGCGCTCATCAAATCCGATGCATGCTTATAGATATTTCTTGAAATTGGAGGGATTTTCTCTCGGCTTGAGGCTGATTGACAGGTCTAACTGAACACGATATAAAAGAGGAGTTGCGTTAAACTCGAGAGATTGAAGGGGATTAGCATGAGACACTATAAACTTCTGGCTTCATTGGCAGTGGTCCTGGCCCTGGCCTTCTGTGCCGGACAGGTCGAAGAGCCGGCCGAAGACATGGCGGCCTCGGCATTGACGCCCAAGGAAGAGCTGGGCAGGAAGCTGTTCTTCGACGCGCGGCTTTCCGAGCCGGCCGGCCAGGCCTGTGCCTTC
>JBGUED010000228.1:0-4694 GCA_041821525.1 Candidatus Aminicenantaceae bacterium
GTCATCGACCGTGACCGATGTCACATAGATGTCCGCATCCTGAGATAAGGCTGCCAGTCCTTCCCGGTCCAGAGTGCTGATGATCCGGTTCCCTTCCCGATCTGTACGGAAGCGATTTCTGCTGGTCGGGATGGGCCCACCTTGAGCCGTGCCTATACCCAGGATCATCACCGCATTCCCGCTCTCGTCTGTGTGAGCCACAAAGGCGGTTCGAGCCTCTTCCTCGATGCTATTGGTCATGAACAGTATGGTCCCCGGCGCTTGCTCCTGCGCCAGCAGCTCCTCTGCCAGGGCAAGAGCTTCGGCAGCATTCTTCCCCTGTTCCGGCATGATATCGGGGGAGAGTGAGTCCAGATAAAGTTCTAAGATCTGGGCGTCCTCCGTTAGCGGTAAGATCATGTGAGCGCTGCCCGCGTAGGCAATAAGGGCTGTACGGGATCCCGCTCGTTCTACCAAAAGGTCTCTAACCTTTTGTTTGGCCCTTTCCAGGCGGGAGGGTTGTATGTCCACGGTGTTCATCTCAAAGGAAAGATCCAGTGCGATGATCAAAGGGGCTTCGTCTTCGGTAAAAGGCAGGGGTTCCTGCAGCCAGGTGGGGCCAGCCAAAGCCAGAGCTGCAAGAATGAGCACAGGCAGAAGCAGGTTCACCGGCCGAACTCGATTTTTCCGTGCCGTCCCCACCATGAGGTGTTGGAGCAGGTGAGAGGCGATATACCTTTTCCACTGGCGGGCCGCACTCTGTTTGCGCAGGAGCAGCCCATAGAGGACGAGAACAGGCAGCAGGGTCAGCAGCCACATCGGCCTCAGGAAGTGGAAGGCGGAGAATTGACCCAGATCAAACATGAGCCGGTTTCTCCTTGCGTCCGATCAGGCTGCGCACGGCCATCACCAGATGATAGAGTAGATAGATGACGAAAAATATGCCCAGCGGATAATAAAAAAGCGGCTGCCGGGGCCGGTAGGAAAGAGTCTCGAACTCTACGGGTTCAAGCTCATCCAGGCGGAGGTAGATGTCCTGCAGTTCTTCCCGGTTCATGCCCATAAAATACTGCCCTTCCGTGATCTCGGAGATCTCCTGGAGGGCCTCGATATCCAGCTCCTGCTCCCCGACTGTTTTGGGATCTCCTATGGCTATGGTGTGGATGGTCACTCCATTCTGGCCTGCTATCCCAGCTGCCCGTGAGGGCGGCACTTGGCTGCCGGTGTCGTTCCCATCCGTTAAAAGGATCATCACCTTGTTTTCTGACTCGCTTTTCTCGAAGAGTTTTATGGCAAGACCGATCGCATCTCCGATCATGGTCTGGGGACCGGCCATGCCGACTTGGGCTTCGTCCAACAGCAGTCTGAAAGTGTCGTAATCCTGAGTAAACGGCACCTGAAGGTAGGCAGCGGTCCCGAACAGGATCAGTCCCAAACGGTCTCCCTCCCGGCGGTTGATAAAATCGTCCAGAACGAGCTTGACCGCCTCTAAGCGCTCGATGCGGCTGCCTTCAGCATCCGTGAAGTCGCGGGCCTCCATGGAGCCGGAAAGATCTACCGCCAGCATCAGGTCGCGTCCGGATTCGATCTTGATGATGGGATCTTCCACCCATTGGGGACGGGCCAGGGCAGTGACGATCAATATCCAGGCCAGCGGCAGCATGAGTTTCTGAAACATCCGAGGCCGGAGAACAACAGCGCCTTTCCCGGGAGTTTGTCCTGTGACTCTTTTTAGATTTTCAAAAAACGGGGCCTGGACGGCTTCACGCTGTTCTTTGTAGGGTTTG
Source organism: Candidatus Aminicenantaceae bacterium (assembly GCA_041821525.1). Lineage (GTDB taxonomy): Bacteria > Acidobacteriota > Aminicenantia > Aminicenantales > Aminicenantaceae > JAUXEH01. Next base: position 1,767 of record JBGUED010000228.1, read on the forward strand.
GTGATGAGCCGAACGATAAAGGGCAGCACCAGCAGCGCGTACATCCAGGGATAGGCGAGTTCGAACATCTAGGCCTCGCTCCTGTGCTTTCTGATCCATTTGCGGATGAGTTCCAACAGCTGTTGAATGTCTTCGCTTTTAAACTCTGCAAACTTATCGTCAGGCAGGTAGGCTGTTTGAGCCAGGAGCTGGCCTGGCCCTTCAGAAAATCCGGTACCGCCGTAACTGGAATCTAAAAACCTCAGCCAAGTTTCGCCACTCAACGAAGCGACTTCCGGTCGGGGATAGGCATGCAGGGCCGTCTGTTTGACCAGGACCGGGATTTCCCTCAGGGGTTTTTCCAGGCCCAGATTTTGATTGAGCACCCGGCTGATGTCTTCGAGTCTTTCCAGTGCCCATTGCCTGTACTGGTTGGCTTTGTGACGACGATAGCGGCGGTAGACGAACCAGGCCACACCCAGCGCCAAAAGACTCAACAGCACAAACCACCCCACAGTCTCCGGCCAAAAGCTCACGGGAAGAGGCGGCGTGATCTCGATCAGGCCTTCCAGTTGGGGACTCTCTGTTTGGGGAGTGAACACGCTAATTTCTCCGTGTACCTGGTGCAAAGCCCAGGATACGCCGTACTTGTGAGGCCACACCTTCGGACGTGCTCAAGGGCAGTATGGGAATGCCGCGTTTGGACAACCACTCTTTTGTATCCTGCAGACTGTGGTCAAAGATCTCTGCAAAATCTTTTTGAACCTTTCCGCTGGAAGTGTCCACCTCCAGCTGATATTCGCCATCGCTGACAACGAGCTTCCCTCCTTGCGGCAGTTGTGTTTCAAGCAGGTCATAGATCAAACACACGATCAGGTCGTTGTGCCGTGCGATGCGGGACACCCAGCGCTCCGTTTCAGAATCCGCCCCGTTGAGATCGCTTATGATCGTGACCAAATAGTCATGCTTGGCGAGATAGGCTGCCTTTTTAAGCACCTGGTTCAACATGCCGGGGGCGGGGGTGATGCCGGCATCTATTCCGAGAGAATTGTTCTTTGCGATCACAGCCTGCAGTATCTGCATCACCCGTTTGCTGCTGCGGTGGGGTTTGATCTCAGTGATATCGCTGTCATCAAATACCAAGGCTCCCACCCGGTCGCCGGCATCCAAAACGCGCCAGGCTCCAAGCGCCGCAGTCTCCGCCGCTGTGACCGACTTCATGGCGACCTGGCTACCAAAGAACATGGAGAGGCGCTGGTCGACCAACATCAGAACCGGCCGGTCCCGTTCTTCGGTAAAGACCCGCGTGTGTGCTTTTTGGGTGCGCGCCGTGACCTTCCAGTCCATATTGCGAATGTCATCTCCGGGGAGATAACGTCTGATCTCTTCGAAGTTGAGGCCGCGTCCCCGCAGACGCGAGGCATGACGACCGGAAAGCAGGCTGTGAATAGGCTGTTTGGGCAGGAAGCTGAAGCCTTGCGCCTGAAACTGCAGCCGGATCAGATCATCCAGATACGCGTACACACCGGTCTCCTTCTCTCTAGGCTCTCTCGGCTTTACGCGTGTGTACTGCATCTAATCTCTCAATATCCTAGTTTTTGTTCAGGGTACAGCCACCAGTTTCACGACCTCTGAAACCACCTGATTGCTGCTGACGCCTTCGGCATTGGCTTCATAGCTCAGTTTGATGCGGTGGCGCAAGACATCGTGAACCACCGCGCGGATATCGTCCGGTGTCACATGGTCCCGGCCGTTGAACCAAGCGTGCACGCGTGCGCATTTATCAAGAGAGATGCTTCCCCGGGGGCTGGCTCCCACCTCGATCCACTTCTTTAGCTCTTCGCTGTATTTTTCCGGCTGTCGTGTGGCAAAGATCAGGTCGACGATGTATTTTTGCATGCTGTCTGAGACATGGATATCCAGAATCTGTTCCCGGGCTGAGAAGACATGTTCCTGAGCGATCTTGACCTCTTCCTTACCTTTGTTTTTCTCCTTGCTGGCCTCTCCTCTTACCAACTGCACGATCTTCTGTTCGGACTCCTCACTGGGATAATCGATGTAGATATGTACAAAGAAGCGATCCATCTGAGCTTCCGGCAGGGGGTAAGTCCCTTCCTGCTCGATAGGATTCTGTGTGGCCAGTACCATGAACAGATCGGGGAGTTTATAGGTCTTACCTGCCACAGTAACCTGGCGTTCCTCCATGGCTTCCAGCAAGGCCGCCTGCACCTTTGCCGGCGCCCGGTTGATCTCGTCGGCCAGGATCAGGTTATTGAAGATAGGACCTTCCTGGAACTTGAACTGCCCCTGCCCTCCTTCACTATAGTAAACTTCTGTGCCGGTTATATCTGACGGCAGCAGATCGGGAGTGAACTGGATTCGGCTCAAGCCGGCCTCGAGGACTTTTGCGATGCTTTTCACTGCTCGGGTTTTTGCCAGGCCGGGCAGCCCTTCCAAAAGCACATTGCCGTTGGCCAGCAGGGAGAAGATCAGCCTTTCCACTACGTAGTCCTGCCCGATTATTGATTTTTGCACCTCTTCTTTAAGTACCGTGATTGCATCCAACGCCGAGTGGGATGAATAATCCATGGTGGTCCCTCCTTATAGATCAAAAAAAGAGCCTATAATCTAAAAATATATCGGATGCATCAATCTTTGTCTAGCATTATGGCTAGAGTAGAGCTGAGTCGTCTAGTAACAAAGGGCAAAATCAAATTTGGAACAGATTTAGAGCTTAAGGATGGGTATGCTTACATATAATCCAGGCTTAATAAATTGACTATTGGAGGTTTCATTCAAGTGACCTGCCCCCCATCAATGTAACAGCTTTAGAGAGAGAATATTCGGGCTAAAAGCCTCGGGAGCCGGTGGCTTGTATCCCAAAGAACTATGAGGCCGATAACAATTAGGATGAACAGCAAAGATCAGAACGCCGGCCTGTCACGCCGG
>JBGUED010000229.1:0-4683 GCA_041821525.1 Candidatus Aminicenantaceae bacterium
CTTCGTGCTCCTCAGCTTCGGTTTCCTCTATTTCAGTATCGCCGAGGGGATTTGGGGTGCCGGCCTGGGCAAATATCTCAAGGGTCTGCGCGTTGTCCGCACCAACGGCCGGTCGCCCGGCATCGGGCGGGCACTGATCCGGATCCTCATCGAATTCTGGCGGGGGGACACACATCGAGGTTTTGTTTTTCGGGGCGCGTCACCCTGGACGAGCCCTTCGATCCCCCAGATGATGTGCCTGGTGATCTTTGCCTTAGGGCTGCTGGCCTATCTCCAGCGCCAGGAAAAAACTCGCTTGAGCGGATTCCTTCGCTCACTCATGCCGCAGGGCATCGGCAGGATTGGCCCGCACCGCCTTCCAGGTCTGCGAGGTCACGGCCAAGGCGGCGGCGCCAAGGGAAAACAACAGGGCGCTGGCATAGGTGGCTGCGCTGATATCGGTGACAAACAACAGCCCGGTCTGCAGCACCCTGTGCCAGCCGAAATAGAGCAGGCCCAGAGCCAGGACATTGGCCACAGCCACCAGCACCACGTATTCCCGCATCAGCCTCCACAGGATCCGGGGAGAAGATGCGCCCATGATCTTGCGGATTCCGATCTCCCTGGTTCGCTGTTCCACCATGTAGGATGCCAGGCCCAACAGGCCCAGGCAGGAAAAGAGCACGGTTATGATCCCGATGCCTTTGAGGAAGCCTGCGATCTTGGTCAACAGCCGGAAAAACTGGCCAAAGATATCATCCAGGGTCTGGCACTCGAACGGCAGGTCCGGATTCAGGCTCTGCCATTGGGTCTTCAGGAAGGTTTTCAGCTCCGGGAAATCTGCCGAATCGGAATACTTGATCAGGAGATAATTCAGGTTGTCCTGCTCCAGGAAGAGGACCGCCGGGGGAATGTCGAAGCCGATATCCGCTAACAGGAAGTCTTCAGCCACCCCGATCACGGTCCCGGTCTTTTCGCCCAGCGTGAGCTGGCGCCCTACAGGGTCGTCCCATTCCATCTTCCGGGCTGCCGCCGTATTGATGATAAAGCTATCCGCATCGGCTTCCTTTCTGGAAAAACTCCTCCCCTGACGGATTCGAATATCAAAGGCCTCGGGAAAGCCGTAGTCGACGCCATAGGCGTGCATGGACACTGCTTCGTCTTCCGGAGCATCAGGGAGACGGGCGGGCCGGAGATTTTCCCATATGACCGGCAGCCCGGCCGAAGCCGTTACCCGGACAACAGAGGAATGTCCCTGCACCTTGGTTTTCAGGACCTCGAGCTTGGGAAGAGTCTCCGGTGTCAGGGCTACCATCGCGACACGATCCCGGCTGTAACCCAGATCGGCCCGCATGAAATGACCGCTCTGATGCTGGATGATACTGGCTGCGGCGATAAAGATGATCGCCAGAGAAAACTGGAAGACGATGAGGGCCTTGCTCCCACGCTTCTTCTTTTTGCCTCCGGTGAACCTTCCTGACAGGACGTTCAGGGGCTTATATGAGGAGAGCACAAAGGCCGGATACATGCCGGAGAACAGCCCCGTGATGAGCGCGGCGGCCACCAGATATTTGAGCAGGAAAGGATAATTCCAGATCGAGTTTGACACGGCTGAGGTCTGCGCCACCACAGAGAAGTCCCCCATGTAAGCGTAGAAGGCGGGATGCATGAGCTCGTAGAAAAGGATCGCCAAGGGGAGCGCCAAGAGCGCGAGCAGCACGGATTCTCCCTGGAATTGGAGGATGAGCTGGCGCCGGGTAGCGCCGATCACCTTGCGCATCCCGATCTCCCGGATGCGGTGCATGTAGCGGGCTGTGCTCAGGTTGATGAAATTGATGCTGACCACAAACAGCAGCAGGATGCCGATGGCGAAGGTAGCGTACACGGAAGCAGGATGACTGCTGCTCAGCAGGGAGGAGATGTGGCGGGATTTGAGGCGGAACTCTCGAAAGAGCATGACATAGAGCTGTTGGGGGGAGCCCTGGGACTCCCCGAAGTAGCGCTCTAAAAAGGCCGGAAGCTTGGCTTCGAAGGACTTGGCCTGGAACCCGCTTCGAGCCAGAAGAAAAGCCGTGTGCCGGTTGGTGTCCCAGTCGTCGAGTCCTTCGGACAGCGAGCGGGCAGTCTCCATGGAAAGCAGGAAATCAAAATACAGGGAGGAGGTGCGGGGAACATCCCAGGTCACGCCGGTAACGGTCAGGTTCCGGGAAGCTCCCAAGGTCAGCACCTGGCCGATAGGATCTTCATCCCCGAAATACTTGGCCGCGGCCCGCTCGGACAGGACCAGAGAATCGGGAGATAGCAGAGCCGTGGCCGAATCCCCTTCCTTGAGCTCAAATGAGAAGATGGTGAGGAAAGAGGGATCAGCGAACAGGACAGCCCTTTCATAGAAAGCATCGTCCCCTCGCCGGAATGTGACCCGACCGGCTGGTAGGACCCGGGTTGTTGCCTCGATCTCGGGGAATTCTCTCAGTAAAGCAGGGGCCAGCGGCCCGGGGATATAGGTCGTATGCTCCTCCTCCCGGTTCTCGTCGGTCCGGACCTGCACCAGGCAGTAGATGCTGTCGGCCCTCTCGTGGAAGCGGTCGGCATTCAACTTGCTCCCAGCCATGAGGGCGAACAGCGTGAAGCCGGCCATGCCCACGGCCATGCCCAGGAGATTGATGACAGAAAACACCTTCTGTTTCCTGAGGCTTCTGAGCGCCACCATGAGATAGCTCTTCAACATATCGATCCTCCTCTGAGTAGATTAGTTCCGGTTCAGCCCCGGCCGGGCCCTGAGTGTCATTTCCTCACGAGCATGGCCTTGGCATAGAGGCCGTGCCATTGACCCACCCACTTCGTGAAATGAAGAGTCAGGGGCAGGAACAGGAAGCCCGCCAGGCAAACTATGGGAACCGACCAGCCCGGCGGGAAAAACGGCTTGCCGATCGTGATGAGCGGGCGCTCCAGCCCAAAGTACCAAAGGGGATACAGGATCATCTTCAGCGAAAAGCCAAAGAGCACGAACGTCACGGAAGTATATAGGGCGCCCAGGGGAAACTGGAACAGGAGATAGGCCAGGGACCTCCAAGTCTGAGATTCCGTGACCAGGGCCTTGAACCGTCCCTTCCAGCTCAGGCCTTCCTTCACGAACAGGGGCTTCCTTGGCATACGGACACCGAGCAGGGCCTCCACGATGCGGCCCTCCATCAGGGCGATCCCCCGGACGGAGAGCAGGAACAGACCGGTCACGGGCAGGCCGATGATGAGGATGAGGGACAGCAGAGAAAAGGACACGCCCGCAAGCGTCCACAGCCCATAGAAAGAGCCAGTCACCAATCCGAACAGCAGGTAGAGGAACGAACCCCAGGCTCGGGGATCGGTATAGACGCCGAACAGCCTGCCCCAGAGCGTGCGGGGACGTGTCGAACGAGAGGGGGCCATCATCGGAACAGAACGCTCCTCCAATGCCTTATAGGCCGACGCCACCTCGGCCGGCTCCCCATACTTTTCGATGAGCGTGTGCAGCGCCTGAGATTCCGAGGTCCTCGTATCTTCCCGTCGGATCTGATCGAGCCCCAGGCGGAGGTGCTCCTCTGCATCCGCAAGGGCATCCTGTATCAGGGATGGATCGCAACCCGCGAGCTCGTCCTTGAGTTTATCGAGATATTCATCCACGGTCTTGATCATGGCCGTTGTCTCCTCATTTTCGCACCAGCATGGCCTTGGCATAGCGGCCGTGCAGCTTCCCCACCCACCTGGCCAGATGCAGCGTGGCCGGAAGCAGGAATAATCCGGCCAGGAATACAAACGGCAGCAGCCATAGGGGGGTGAATCTATCCGTTTCCACGAGATCCAGGGGGATGTGGAAAATCAGCTCAAACACGGGTGCTGTCACAAAGGCAAACGCTAACAGGAACGTCCCCCAGACAATGCCGAGATAAAGGAGGCCCAGGGGAAACTGGAGCAGCATGTAGAGCAGGATTTTCCAGGTCAGGGCCTCTGTATACAGGGATTTGAACTTCGTAGTCAACTTCTCGTCCCTGTTCACAAAAAATGGCTTTCGCGGCATCCGTACCCCCAGGAGAGCCTCCGCGATCCGTCCTTCCAGCAGGCCGAAGCCGCGCAGAGACAGGAGAAACAGGGTGGTCAGGGGGACGCCGACAATGAACAGGAGCGAGGGGATGGCCACGGCCCCGCCCACAACGGCCCAGGCACAGTAGATCATGCCAAAGAGGAAGGCCAAGAGAGTGTACAGGAAAGCACCCCAGGCCTTGGGCTCGGCCAAGATCCTGAAAAATCTGGAAATAAAGGATCGGGAGGGAGGGGGAAGTGCTGCGGTGTGAAACGGGGTGAGAAGGGCCTCGACATCCTGGTAGGCAGCCGCTACCTCGGCGGGGTCGCCGTATTTTTCGAACAGGGCCGGCAGGGCCTCCACCTCGGTCAGGCCGGGCGTCTCCCCGAGCACCGTATCCAGCGCGCTGCGCAGGTGTTCCTCAGAATCGGACAAGGCATCCTGGATCAGGGCGGGGTCGCTCCCCTTGAGTTCAGATCTCAGGCGGTCCAGGTAGGCATCGATGCTATCCGTCATGTCTCCCACCTTTTAGTAAAGAGTCGACGAACGACTTGGTATGATCCCAGATCTCCGTCCAGTTTGCGAGGGTTTGGCGCCCTGTAGCGGTGATCTTGTAGTAGCGCCGGGGCGGGCCCGAGACCGAGGGA
>JBGUED010000230.1:0-4656 GCA_041821525.1 Candidatus Aminicenantaceae bacterium
CTCGAGCACATCCAGAAGATCATAAAGAAGGTGGGGATCCCCCGCAGCGGTGAGAACCAAGGGCCGTTGGAACGCATGCACAGATTCCTGACCGTGGGCGACCTGGCCGACCGCGTCGGCATCAGTCCCCGTGCTGTCAAGCACTGGGAGGACAAGGGCATCATCGAGCCTGAAATGCGGAGCGAGGGTGGATTCCGGCTCTATTCGGACAACTATGTCTACCTGTGCCAGCTGATCAAGGATCTCCAGCACTTCGGATATTCCCTGGAGGAGATCAAGGCCATCTCGGATCTGTTCCGGGATTTCCTGGCGATCAACCAGAACCTCTCCTCCTTTTCTTCGACCGAGGCCGCCCGCAAACTTGAGAGCATGACCGATAACATCAAACATTTCGTGAAAAAGATGGATCTATTCAAGGCCGGGATGGAACGCTGGGAGAGCCTGCTTAAGAAAAAGAAGAGGGAGATCTCCAGCCTCAAGAGCCAGATAAATAAGCGCCGAGAGAAAGAGGCGCACAAACAGGAGGAGGTGGAGCAGAATGCCTAAGATCGCGCTCATAGAACCCAAGGCCACGGATCTCCACATCTATTCCCGGATCAAGCTTCCCCGGTTGGGGCTGCTCATCCTCGGCGCCCTGATGCGGGACCGCGGCTGGGAGGTGGACTGGATCTTTGAGGAGATCCAGCGCATCGATTTCAAGCGGCTCCGGGAGGCGGACCTGGTGGGCATCTCCACCATCACCTCCACTGCCCCGCGGGCCTATCTGATCGCAGATTGGGTCCGGAAGAATGGAGTTCCTGTCCTCCTGGGGGGCCCTCATGTCACGTTCCTGGCCGATGAGGCCCTGCAGCACGCCGATTTCGTGATCCGAGGAGAGGGGGAGCTGGCCCTGATGTACCTCATCGATGCTTGGGAGTCTGATCGCGATTTCTCGAGCGTGCCCAACCTTTCCTATGTCGTGGACGGGGAAGTGCGGCACAACGCCTTGGGGGCGGTGGAGGAGGATCTGGACCGGATCCCCTTCCCCGATCTGTCTGCCCTGCTGGCAGACGGCAAAGGCATCCTGGGGCACAGAACCATTCCCGTGCAGACCTCGCGCGGCTGTCCCTTTGACTGCGCGTTCTGTTCCGTCACCGGCATGTTCGGGAAGGGCTACCGGTTCCGCTCGCCCCAGAATGTCATCGAGGAGCTGCGGCAGTATGATCACCCTAAAAACCACATATTCTTTTATGATGACAACTTTGCCGCTAATCCGAAACGCATGAAGGAGCTGCTGCAGGCCATGCAGGAGGAGAAGTTCTCATTCACCTGGTCTACTCAGGTGCGGGCCGACATCGCCCGCCATGAGGAGCTGGTCCATTTGATGCGGCAGACCGGATGCAGCATGCTGTATATTGGCCTGGAGTCTGTCAATCCTCTCAGCCTGGAGAGCATGAACAAACGCCAGACGCTGCGCTTCCGCTGGTTCGAGGTGGCGATCGCCAAATATGCCCGGGGCCTCAACCGGATGTGGAAGAAGAGGAACAAAACCTTCATCTCGGCCATCACGCTCCTGGGGGCCCAGAAACAGGCCCGGATCACCATCGATTTCCAGCAGAAGATCGAGCTGGACTGACGCTCGGCGCATCACGCCCGATCCTCCTCGTTCCGAATCCTGGGGCGTGGGACCCATTCTTCGAGCGTCCGTGCGGTCCTATTTTTTCTTACTGCGGACGAAAAAGATCGTGTACATGGCCGGCACCACCACCAGCGTCAGGATGGTGGCGAAGGACAGGCCGAAGATGATGGTCATGGCCAGCGGATTCCAGAACGCCTGGTTGTCTCCCCCCATATAGATCTGAGGATCGAGCCGCGAGAACAGGGTCCCGAAGTTGATGTTCAGACCGATGGCCAGCGGCACGAGGCCCAGGATGGTGGACATGGCCGTGAGCATGACCGGAGTCAGACGGGTGGCCCCCGCCTCGATCACGGCCTCCATCTTGTCCATGCCGGAGGCGATCCGGTTGTCGATGTAGTCGACGATGATGATACCGTTCTTGACCACCACTCCTGCCACCGCGATGATCCCCATCCCGGTCATCATGATGGAGATGTCGATCTCGAACACCACGAATCCCAAAAGCACTCCGATGAATGAGAAGAAGAACTGGGAGATGATGATGAGCGGTTTGGCCATGGAGTTGAACTGGGCCACCAGGATGACGAAGATCAGGGCCAGCGCGATGAACATGGCCTTGACCATGAACTGGCCTGTCTCCGCCTGCATGTCCTGTTCCCCTGTGAACTGGATGGCGTATCCCTCGGGCAGCGGGAACTTGGGCATGGCCTGACCGATGCGGCCGAGGATCTCGGTGGCATTATAACCGGAAAGCACATTGGAGGTGATAGTGATGACCCGTTGGTTGTCGATGCGCTGGACGCCGCCGTAACTGGTCTCGTATCGGACATTGGCTACAGCCGAGAGCGGGATCTTGTAAGGCGGGGAATTGGGCCGCCGGGAGGGTACGGAGATATCCTGGCTGAGGAGTACGCTGATGTCTTCGCGGTACTTCTTGGCCAGGCGCAGCTGGATGGGGAACTCATCGTCGCCCTCTTTAAATTGCGAGATCTCGAGGCCGTAGATGGCGGTGCGCAGGGCCATTCCGATCTGGGCTGTGCTCATCCCCAGCTGGTTGGCCTTCTCGCGGTCGAGCTCGAGCACCAGCTCGGGTTTGTTGACCTCCATGCTGGACTTGAGCTTCTCGATGCCGCGGATGTTCAGCGACTCCAGAAACTCCACAAATCCTTCGGACACGGCGACCAGTTGGTCGAGGTCATCCCCGGAGACCTCGATGTTGATGGGCATGCCGGTAGGCACCCCCATGGCCTCCCGGTCGATGCGGATCTGCGCCCCCGGAATGCCCTTGACTTCCGACCTCAGCTTATCCAGGTAGGTCCGGGTGCGGGGGCCGGTCCGGAATTTGTACTCCACGAACGTGATCGTGACCTTGGCCAGCTTGTCCTGAGCAAAGCGCTCGAACATGTCTGCTCCGGCATTGACCGCAACATTGGAGACCACGGACTCCACATCCGGATTGTCCCGCCCCAGCACATCAAAGACCTTGGCTTCCACCTGGTGGCAGACTTGGTTCGTCACGTCAATGTGCGTGCCCTCGGGCAACGTGATGTAGACCATGAGCGAGTTGGGGTCGCCGCTGGGGAAGAACACCACTCGGGGGGTTTTGATCCCCATGAGTATGAATGTGAAGAACAGCAGGAGGACGATGGACGTGACCACCAGGTAAGGCCGCTTTCCCTTGAGGGAAAAGGCCAGGATCTTGCGGTAGGCGCTGAGGAACTTGGGGAGCACACAGCACTGGAACTTGTCCACCAGGAAATGCAGAAAGTACTTGGTAATGTAGTAAAGGATCAAGCCGAAGGCCAGCAGGTTGGCGGGGAGTTGATTGCCCGAGGAGTAGAAGAGAACGATCAGGACCAGGGCAGCGAGGGTTATGATGAGGGCCTTTTTCGAGGGAAGGCGGAATATCTTTTTCGTCTCTTCCGGTTCCGGCCGCTTCATGAAGGATACCGCGAACACCGGATTCATGGTGTAGGCTACCAGGATGGATGCCGACAGCGTGATGATGATGGTGAAGGGTAGGAAGGACATGAACTTTCCCGGGATCCCCGGTATGAAGATCAGTGGGAAGAAAGGCGCGATGGTGGTGAGCGTGCCGGTGAAGACAGCCAGGGCCACCTCTCCCACACCCCGTTTGGTGGCATCCGCGATGGAGAGGCCGGGGGTCTGAGTGAAGTGGCGGTACACGTTCTCGACGATGACGATGGAGTTGTCCACGACAATGCCCAGCACCATGATGAAGGACATGAGCACCACCATGTTCATGGTGAATCCCACGATCGGGATCATGATGAAGGCGATCACCATAGAGAGGGGGATCGAGGCCCCTACGAACATGGCGTTTGTCTCGCCCATGAAGAACATGAGCACGAACACCACCACGAAGAATCCCAGAATCACGGTATTGAAAAGGTCATCGACGGAGTTGCGGGTCTGAGTGCTGGAGTCCCCGGTCAGCGTGACAATGAGGTTATTGGGCGCCGCCTGCTTGAATTCCTGGATGATGCCTCGGATCTTCTCCACAGCCACGATCAGGTTCTTGCCGCTCTTCTTGATGACACTGAGAGTCACGACGTCCCTGCCGTTCAGGCGGGCGTAACTCTCCCGCTCCTTGAAGCCGTCCTTGACCTCAGCGATGTCCCGCAGGTAGATACCTTCCTGGAGCAGCAGGTCGGCCACCTGCTGAACACTTTTGAATTCACCTACCACTCGGAGGTTGCGTTTCATGCCGTCGGTGTCGATCTGACCGGCGGAGATGGTCAGGTTCTCAGAGGCCACCGCCATCTGGATCGAGTTGAAGGACAGCCCGGCCGCCTGCATCTTGTAGAGGTCTACGTTGATCTGGATCTCGCGGTCCAGGGCCCCGGCGATGTCGGCCCGGGTGATCTCTTCCAGGGCCTCGATCTCGTCCTGCAGCTGTTCGGCCAGAGCCTTGAGCTTGACCAGCCCGATGTCCCCGGAAGAAGCCCAGCGCATCCTGGGTCAGGCACCGGGCATAAAGCTGCTGGATGACACCTCTATCAGTCTTTATCCCCAAC
>JBGUED010000231.1:0-4649 GCA_041821525.1 Candidatus Aminicenantaceae bacterium
CGGGTGGTTATCGTCACCAAGTTCGAAAACCCCGAGGAATCCAACACCTACTATGCGCAGGGCGGGATCGTCTCCCAGGGGCTGGATGACCGCCCCGAGCTGCTGAAAAAAGACATATTCGAGACGGGTGACGGCATCAACAACCCTGAGGCCGTGGATATCCTGGTTGCCGAAGGCAAGGCACGGGTGGACGACATCCTGATCAAGGAACTCCGGATCCCCTTTGCCCGCACTTCTCCGGAAAAACTGGACTATGCCCAGGAGGCGGCCCATTCGCGGAGACGCATCCTGCATGTGAAAGACACCACTGGAAAGACCATAGAAAAGACATTCATCGAGAAGCTGCGGACTTTGTCCAATGTGACTTTCCTGACGGGGCACACAGCGGTCGACCTTCTGACCATCCCCCATCATTCCAAAAATCCCACATCGTTTTACGAAGAGCCGCGCTGCATCGGGGCCTACGTGTTGGAGAACCGGACGCAGCAGGTGAAGACCCTGTTCGCAGCCCGGACCGTGCTGGCGACTGGGGGGTGTGGAGCGATCTTCCTTTTCACCTCCAATCCACGCGGCGCCATCGGAGCCGGCTATGCCATGGCCTATCAGGCTGGCGCGCGTATCATCAACATGGAATACATCCAGTTCCACCCCACGCTTCTTTTCCACAGGGATTCCGAGTCATTCCTTATCTCGGAGACAGTGAGGGGAGAGGGAGCAAGGCTCAAAACCAAGGACGGCCGGCTCTTCATGCAGAACTATAATGCTAAGGAAGAGCTGGCACCCCGAGATGAGGTGACGCGCGCCATCTACGAGGAGATGACCAACAGCAGCTCTAATTACGTGACCCTGGACCTGGCCTCCTATGCCAAGATCGACATTCAGAAGCGGTTTCCCAATATCTATGCAACCTGCCTCGAGTTCGGGATTGACATTACCAAGATGCCCATCCCCGTGGTGCCGGCCGCTCACTACTGCTGTGGAGGTGCCCTGGTGGACGGCTGGGGGAGGACTTCGCTCCGGGACCTGTATGCGGTGGGCGAGACGGCCTGCACCGGAGTGCATGGGGCAAACCGTCTGGCCTCCACATCGCTCCTGGAAGGCCTGGTGTGGGGCACCCGAGCGGCCCGAAAGATCATCCAGGAGTTCGATGACAAGCGGGTCTACGCAGGTGACGAGATCCACGAGTGGTACTATCCCTGTGATGAAGAGGAGAGCGACCCGGCCCTGATCAATCAAGACTGGGCGGCTATCCGCAATACCATGTGGAACTATGCGGGGATCATCAGGACGCCCAAACGCCTGGAACGGGCGCGGGCGGACCTGGATTACCTGCGGCACCGCATCGAGAGGTTCTACCGGTCGGCCCGAATGGATCCCAAGGTGGTGGGGCTCAAACACGGGATCCAGGTGGCCATGCTGATCACGCAGGCCGCGCTCGGAAATCCGGTCAGCCGCGGGGCCCATTTCATAAAAAAAACCTAAAAGCAGGAATGCCATGAAAGAACGAGAACGACAACGGCTGCTCCGCATACTGGGGATCCATCCCCCGCTAAAAAAGATCATCCTCTCCCGGGCCACGGTGGAGGAGAAGCGGAAACAGCTCCGGGCGATGCTGAGTGAGCTGTTGGTCAAGGCCTTCAACGAAGATCCGTCGCTCCCCCCGCTGGAGTGGGTCCTGGTGCGGGATACGATTCGGGTTTTCACGAAGTTCCTCTCCCGCCGGAGCGAAAAGATCTCAGGCTTCAGCTTCTTGAAGTATATCAACCAGTTGGCCCATGAAACGCAGAACACGAAGCTAGCCCCGCCTTCCCCGGGTTTTTTCGCCGAACTGGAACACCTAATGTGGGGGATGGTAGGCAAGGCAGGGATCTACCCCAAGGTGGCCCCGGCCTTCGCTAAATACACGGGCCGCCGGGCTTCCCAGCTCCGGTCTGCAGACCTCTCCCGCATGGCGGGGGACGCGCTACAATATCAGGACAGGTATCTCAGCGGCCTGGAGGATGAAGTCAAGCGAAGGCGCTACAAGAACAAGCACCGCATCCTCAAATATTTTGACGCCACAGACCTGGAGTGGGCCAAGTGGAAATGGCAGGTCCGCCACATCATCCGGGATGCTGACACACTGAGAGCCCTGGTCAAGATCACGGATGAAGAGTACGAGGCCGTCAGGCTGGCCCGGGAATACAGGGTTCCCTTCGGGATCACGCCCTACTACCTCTCGCTCATGGACAATGATACGAGCCGCGCGCATGACGCCGCCATCCGCGCTCAGGTGATCCCCCCGCTAAAGTACATCCGAAAGCTCAAGGAATCCAAGGAATGCAGCGAAAAACCTAGGGACTTCATGCTGGAGGGCGAAACATCGCCCATCGAAGGGATCACCCGCCGCTACCCCATGATCGTAATCCTCAAGCCCATCACCACGTGTCCCCAGATCTGTGTGTACTGCCAGCGAAACTGGGAGATCGAGGACGTGTACTCGCCGGGGGCTGTTCTGGCCAAGGGCAAACTGGATAAGGCTATTCAATGGATCGCCGACACTCCGGAGATCAAAGAGGTCCTGATCACGGGAGGAGATCCCCTCCTGCTTTCCAACGACAAGCTCGAAAGCATGCTGTACAAGCTGTCGCGCAACAAGAACATCCAGCGGATCCGCATCGGCACCCGCACGCCCGTGACCCTCCCGCAGCGAATCACCGACAGCCTGGTCAAGGACATCAACCACTTCCACAGCCCCGGCAAGCGGGAGATCGTGATCATCACGCATTTCGAGCATCCCTATGAGATAACTCACCAGGCCATGCAAGCGGTTCAGAAGTTTAGACGCTACGGGATCGATGTGTATAACCAGCTGGTCTACACCGTCTACAACTCCCGGAAGTTCGAGGCGACAGCCCTTCGCAATAAGCTCCGGTTGATCGGCGTGACCCCGTACTACACCTTCAACACCAAGGGCAAGGAAGAGACCGATGACTACCGCGTGCCCTTTCCCCGGCTCCTCCAGGAACAGAAGGAGGAAGCGAGGCTTTTTCCCGGGACCGTCCGTACCGATGAATGCGTGTTCAATGTCCCCGGGCTGGGCAAGAATTACCTGCGGGCCATACAGCATCATGACGTGATCGGGCTCCTGCCCGACGGCCGGAGAATCTACGAGTTTCATCCCTGGGAAAAGAAGCTTAGCCTGGTCAACACCTATGTATACACCGATGTCTCGATCTACGGCTATCTGCAAAGGCTGAAGGCGGCGGGCGAAAACATCTCGGACTACAAATCCATATATTACTACTACTAGAGTGAGAGTACGCGACTCAGAATAGTTCCAACATCAAGCATCATCTACTTCAGTGTCTTTTTGTGCGCCTTAATCAATAATTTAAAGGTCGGGGTCTGGGGATTCCTACGATCACGACCAAAAAATCGTCCTCTGAGCGAAAGGAAGGCTGGGTAGGGCACATGTGGAGGTGGACTGCATGGCTTGACTTTTATGGGGGGAGGGATACAATACGCGGAAGCGTATTCTACTCTGGAGTTAGAGAAGATGGACGGCGATACGATCAAACAAACCCTGAACCTTCCCAGGACCTCCTTTTCCATGAAAGCGAAGTTGGCGCAGAAGGAACCCGAAATCATCCGGAAATGGGAAGAAACCGGCCTGTACCGGAAGATCCAGGCTCAGGGCAGCGGCCGTCCTTCATTCGTGCTGCACGACGGGCCTCCCTACGCCAACGGCAACATCCATCTGGGGACCGCCCTGAACAAGATCCTCAAGGATTTCATCGTCAGATCCAAGACCATGGAAGGATACCGAGCTCCCTACCGGCCCGGCTGGGACTGCCATGGGCTGCCCATCGAGATCAAGGTCGACAAAAACCTCGGGGAAAAGAAGAAGGACATGCCCATCATCGCCATCCGTGAGGAGTGCAAAAAGTACGCGCTCCACTATGTGGGGGTGCAGCGGGATCAGTTTCGCCGCCTGGGTGTCTCCGGCGAATGGGAAGAACCGTATCTCACGCTCGATCCGGAATATGAAGGGGACATAATCCGATTCCTGGCTGCATTTTTTGCGCGTGGTAATGTCTACAAGGGGAAAAAACCCGTGCTCTGGTGCGCCTCCTGCCGCACAGCCCTGGCCGAGGCCGAGATCGAGTACGCTGACCGAAGGTCCCCTTCGATCTACGTCAAGTTTCCCATGATCTCGAATCTGGGGGAGAAGTATCCCGAGCTCAAGGGGAAGGCGGTCTCTGTCCTTATCTGGACCACCACGCCCTGGACGCTGCCCGCCAACCTGGCTATCGCCTTCCACCCGGACTTCGAGTATGCTGCTTTCGAGGTCGGCGATGAGATCTTCGTGTCGGCCAAGCGCCTGATCCCGGTGCTGGCGGATGCCCTGGGATTTGCGGATCCCAAGATCCTGGTGACATTTCCAGGAAAGGACATGGAGGGACTCAAGGCCCGGCATCCGTTCATCGATCGGGAGTCAGTATTCGTCCTGGCTGATTATGTCACGCTTGACCAGGGGACGGGAGCCGTACACACTGCACCAGGGCACGGCCAGGAAGAACCCCTCAGGACTTCCCCCGGCCTCGTGAACCCGATGACACTCGACGCAGTCGATTCCGAGCGCAGCGTTGTGAACCGGCAATTGATGG
>JBGUED010000232.1:0-4643 GCA_041821525.1 Candidatus Aminicenantaceae bacterium
TAAGGAATGTTCGCGCAGAACCTTTTCCATATTCACGATGTTGCGGATCTTGTGGAGGAACCAGCGGTCGATCTGAGTCAGCTCGTGAATGCGGTCGATGTCCAAGCCCCCCACGGCCTCTGCCACGGCGAATACCCTCAGGTCAGTCGGATTTTTGAGCTCCCTCTCCAGGTCTTGAAAAGCGATGTCGTTGCATACCACACC
This sequence comes from Candidatus Aminicenantaceae bacterium, assembly GCA_041821525.1. Lineage (GTDB taxonomy): Bacteria > Acidobacteriota > Aminicenantia > Aminicenantales > Aminicenantaceae > JAUXEH01. The sequence continues at coordinate 205 of JBGUED010000232.1, forward strand.
GTACATCCCCACCTGGAGCATGCGGATGGCCTTCTGGAGCGCTTCCTCGAAAGTGCGGCCGATAGCCATGACCTCACCCACGCTCTTCATCTCGCTCCCGATCTTCTTGGAGGCGCGTTTGAACTTGATGAGGTCCCAGCGCGGGATCTTGACCACCACATAGTCCAGGGCCGGCTCGAAACAGGCCATGGTCTTTTTGGTGATGGAGTTGGGGAGCTCGGTCAGCGAATACCCCAGGGCCAGCTTGGCCGCGATGTGTGCCAGGGGGTAACCGGTGGCTTTGGAGGCCAGGGCCGAGCTTCGGGACAGCCTCGGGTTGACCTCGATGATGCGGTAGTCGTCGCTCTTCTTATCCAGAGCGAACTGGATGTTGCACTCTCCCACGATCCCCAGGTGCCGGATGACTTGTATGGAGATGTCCCGCAGCTTGTGGTACTCGTGGTTGGTAAGGGTCTGCGAGGGGGCCACCACGATGCTCTCACCGGTGTGGATCCCCATGGGATCGAAGTTCTCCATGTTGCAGACCGTTACACAGTTGTCGTGACAGTCGCGCACTACTTCATACTCGATCTCTTTCCAGCCCTCCAGGTATTCCTCCACCAGGATCTGGTTGGTGAAGGCGAAGGCCTTGCGTGCCTGCGCCAGAAGCTCCTCATCTGAGATGGACAGCCCCGATCCCAAGCCGCCCAAAGCATAGGCCACTCGGGCCATGACCGGATACCCGATCTCGTGTGCGGCCTCCACCGCTTCCTGGGGAGAACGGACGGCCACGCTGCGCGGGGTCTTGAGGCCGATCTCGTCCAGGCGGTCCACGAAGCGCTGACGGTCCTCACAGTCGATGATAGCCTGGACCGAGGTACCCAGCACTCGGACGCCGTGTTTTTCCAGTACTCCTTGGGCATGCAGCTCCACTCCGCAGTTGAGTGCAGTCTGTCCTCCGAAGCCCAGTATGATGCCGTCGGGCTTTTCCTTGGCTATAACCTTTTCCACAAAAAAAGGAGTGAGCGGCAGGAAGTAGATCTTGTCCGCCATCGCGTCCGACGTCTGGATGGTGGCGATATTGGGATTGATGAGGACGACTTGGATGCCCTCTTCGCGCAGGGCCTTGATGGCCTGGCTTCCCGAGTAATCGAACTCGCCGGCCTGGCCGATGCGCAGCGCCCCGCTCCCCAATAGAATGACCTTCCCCGGCTTGTTCATTGCTTGATTTTCTCCAGGAAGAGGTCGAACAGGAACTCGGTGTCCACCGGCCCCGGCGTGTGCTCGGGATGGAACTGTACCGACATGAAGGGCTTCGCGACATGCCGGATGCCCTCGTTGGTGTCGTCGTTGACGTTCGTGAACCACGGCTCCCAGCCCTCGGGCAGCGAGTCCGTGTCCACCGCATACCCGTGGTTCTGGGAGGTGATGTAGCAGCGCTTGCTGCCCTCCTTGAGGCAGGGCTGGTTCTGGCTGCGGTGCCCGTACTTGAGCTTGTAGGTGTCGGCCCCGGCCGCCAGGGCCAGGATCTGGTTACCCAGGCAGATACCGAAGGTTGGGACTTCCTGATCCAGACATCTCTTTACTGATGCCACGGTCTCGGCGCACATCTTGGGATCGCCCGGCCCGTTGGAGATCAGGACCCCATCGTAGTCCAGGCCGGAGAAGTCGAAGTCGCAGGGCACCCGCACCACCCGGCAGCCCCTTCGGATGAGGGAGCGCATGATGTTGGACTTGGCCCCGCAGTCGATGACCACAATGCCGGGCCCGCCACTCTCGTTATAGACCGTGGGTTCGCTGATCGAGACCCTGGAGATCAGGTTCTCCTGGTTGGGATCGTAGAACTCGACATCCTCCCGAAACACCACCTTGCCCAGCATGGTGCCCTTTTCCCGCAGGCGCTTGGTGAGCGCCCGGGTGTCGATGCCGGTGAGTGCCGGGATGTTCTCGGACTTGAGCCAGTCGCCCAGGCTCTGCACAGCGTTCCAGTGGCTGTAATCCTTTGAATAACCGGACACGATGAGGGCGGTGATGTGGATGCGGTCTGACTCGAAGCTGCCGGGCAGGCCGTGTTCGCTGGTCTTGGCCGGCACGCCGTAGTTTCCGATCAGAGGGTAGGTGAGGGTGAGGATCTGCCCGGTGTAGGAGGGATCGGTGAGCGATTCCACGTAGCCGACCATGCCGGTGTTGAAGACCACCTCGCCGGCCGCTGAAGATTCGGCTCCGAATGAATGTCCCCGGTACTCTTTGCCGTCCTCAAGGACCAGGATGGCTTCTGTCATGTAATTATATCGCTCAAGTTTTTAAGATTTATAGCACACGACAGCCAAGAAGGGAAGGAGAATCTGTATCTCGGGGGCGGGCTCACGAAGAGATTGTCCGAGTTGAGAACCTGGAATGACTAGAGTGGAGCCTTGCCGGATCTATAAACAGCCGGATCGATCAGAAAGCATTCCACTTTCGGGAAGGCGTCCGCGCGTTTGTTCAGCCGGTAGGCCCGGCCGTTCTTGATGACGTCCGGGATGCAGGAGAATTCCGCCTGGACCACCAAGCGCCCGGAAGATACATTCACAATGTCGACCTGATAGGGCTCGAACCGGGCATAGATCCCCTCAGGGATCTCCTCTCCGTTCATCTCGGCTTCCTCGATGCTCCGCTCCAGCTCTTCATTGTCCGGGTTGAACTTGAATAGGAAGACGAGATCGCTGTCCGTGCGCATGGCTTGGAAGGCGGGAAAGAGCCGGATTTCGTTCAGGAGGGCCTGGAGCGCCGGGGGAGGCTCGATGGTCAGGTTGATCTCCCGGAAGTGCTGCGTCTTGAGCTCTCTGAGGCTGTCAGGAAGGACCGCCGGATCATATTCCACTTCGATTACAGCGTCGGATCCGCCATTGAGGTCCAGGATATTCAGGGCATAGCTTGAGCCGGGACCATTGTCCTTGTTTCCTTGATGTGTCTGGGCATGGACGATCCGGTTCTTGGTCAATACTCCCCAGTGGAAATCGCCCAGATAGGGGGAGCTGGTGCTCCCGCCTCTATTATTCAGGACATAAGCCCGGGAGTGATGTTTGACCAGCTCCTCAAGGGAATTTCCGTCATGGTACACAAGGTAGTTAAAGACCGGGAACTTTCCCGGCAGGTCCCGGTTCCGCCCGAACAGGGCATAGATCCTTCTCGACTCATCCAGGAGGCACAGGTCTGTCATGGTGTTGAACGTCAGGCTTTGTTCGCTTATATAGTTCCGGAGATCCTCGTCGGCACTTCCGTTGTATCGGGATATGTACGTAAGGTCGGGCCCATAGAGGTTGAACTGCGAGAATCCGTTTCCGATCGTGAGGAATCCCGTGGGGCCGACGAGGGCCTGCTGAGACTCCTGAAACTCGCCCGGCCCCTGTCCCTGTCCGCCGAGCCGTTCCTGGGGTGTCCCCTCGGCATCGTAGATCTTGATGTGATATTCGTCCGTGACCAGGATGTCGCCGCTGTCTTTGATGGCCAGGCCCTTAGGCTCAGCCAGGAGGAATTCCTCGGGGAGTCCGTCGTCGCCGAACGAGAGCTCGAAACGGAGCGCGCTGCCTACAAAAGGGATCTCTCCCTGCGAGCCGGCCGGCTGCCCCGAACTGCAGGCCGAGATGAACAGGCCCATGATAATTATCGTGGTCGTTCGTAGGTGCATGGTCTCTTCTTAAATAGGATCGCTGCGCGGATGCAAAGCACCCTCTCTGTTATTAGAGTCCTGCGCTGGGAAAAAGGTTGGATAAAAAGGCCCCCCGCTCGGCAAGTGAATCCGGGACAGTTTATCCTCTCAGTTATTATGGGCGTGTTTCTCGAACCAGGCCCGCAGATAGAGCTGGCGCATCAGTCGGTGGGTCGGCCGCCGGAAGCCGTGGTACTCGTCAGGCATCCGGACCAGTACAGTGTCGACCTTATTGATCTTCAGGGCACGGAAATATTCCTCGCTCTGGCTGATACGGCAGCGCAGGTCGTTCTCTCCGGTCATGACCATAGTCGGTGTCTTGACATTGGCCACATAGTGCAGGGGAGAGCGCACGGCATAGGACAGGGGATCTTCCCAGGGATATTCCCGGAAGCCCCGGTGGAAGTGATAGCCGTCCGTGGTGCCCACGAAGGAGTACCAGTTGATGACTGGAGCCATGGACACGGCGGCCCGGAACCGATCCGTATGCCCCACGATCCAAGCCGTGAGGCATCCTCCTCCGCTGGAACCGCACACAAACAGGTTGTCCGTGTCGATGAAGCCCTTGGCGATCACGGTGTCCACCCCGGCCATGAGGTCGTCGTAATCCTTGCCAGGGTAGGCATACTGGATACCGTCCACAAAATCCTGACCATACCCTGTGCTGCCCCGAGGATTCATATAAAAGACCGCGTACCCGAGGGCCGCGAAGTTCTGGAAAGACCAGTTGAAACCCACGGAGTACATGGCCTGGGGGCCGCCGTGGATC
>JBGUED010000233.1:0-4642 GCA_041821525.1 Candidatus Aminicenantaceae bacterium
GAGGCAGATGCGGGAATGGTGGGCCTGGACTCGAGTGTATCCGGCTTCCACTGCACTGGAGAAGATCCTGGAGACTTCCGGAATCGTGGCCTATCTCACGGCCGGCGAGATGGGCAGCAGCCGGGCGGGAAACCTGATCAAACTGCTCGAGATCCTGCGCGGGCAGGAACGGGAAGGGCTGACGGCCTTTTCCGATGTGGCGGCCTTCATGTCGGACCTTCTGTCGCTCTACGAGATCGAGGAGATGAGTCTGACACCGGGGCGGACCGATGCCGTGCGCATGATGAACCTGCACAAGGCCAAGGGGCTGGAGGCCTCGGTGGTCTTTTTGGCCAACCCGGCGGGAGTGCGGAAGCATGAGCCGGACCGGCACATCGTGCGCATGGATGCAGAGGGCCCCCGGGGCTACTTCGTGTTCGAAAAGAAGTGGGGATACCAGAGAATCAGGCTGTCCCAGCCCATTGATTGGGCCATGAAGGCCGAGGAGGAGGCCCGGTATCAGGAGGCCGAGGAAGAGCGGCTGATGTATGTGGCAGCCACCCGCGCGCGCAATGCACTGGTGGTCAGTACCTATGATGCAAAGATGAGCAGTAGAGCCTGGGAGGCGCTGGATGACAACCTGGAGGCCTCTGCGGACGAAGCACGCTCGACCGTACCGGAGCTCGAGTTTCCACGGGAGATGGAGCGGCCGGAAAAGGAGATGCTCATGCTCTTCCCCGGAGATGTGCGGGAGGGGCGGGAAGAGATCCGGGCGAACCGGGACAAGGCCCTGAATCCGAGTTATGCTGTGGATTCGGTGACATCCCTGGCCAAGGCGGATGTCGAGCTCCCGGTGCGGAGGGAGAGCGCCTATGGCATGAGCTGGGGAAGAGTCGTACACGCGGTGTTGGAGGCACTGGGGAGAGGTGTTTTAGAGCGGGGAGGGAGCGCTGTGGAGAAGAGGTCAGAGGGACTGGACCTGCTGCTCGAGAATGCGCTCGCCATCGAGGAGAGAGACCCGGCCGACATCCACAGGCTGCGGAACCTGATCGCGGCCATCACGGAGTCCGAGTTCTGGCAGAGGGCCATGCGGTCGGAGAGGCGGTTGTTCGAAGTGCCGTTCAGCCTGAAGTCCAGCGGGATCGAGCTGGACCGCGACCATAAACTCCCGGTAATTCTTTCGGGTGTTATCGACCTGGTGTTCCTGGAGCCCATGGAGACCGAAAAAGGGGACGGTCCCCTATTAGGCTGGGTGATCGCCGATTACAAGACCGATGAGATCATCGATGACCCGCAGACATATGTTGACTATTATGCTCCTCAAGTCCGCCTCTACAGCCGATACTGGGCCCGGCTGACCGGCCAGCCCGTCAAGGAGACCGGCCTCTTCTTCACATACCTTAACCGCTGGGTTCCTGTCGAATAGGCGGAAGGCCAAGCCGGAGAGCCTGAAAAGCCTTCCCTACAGCTAAATAAGCTGGTTTTGGGCTTAAAAAGCAGTCTGTAAGCCCGAAAAATGGCACAAATAAGAGTCTAACTCTTTTATTTTTAGGAATATTTCATGGTCCGTCCCCAAACTGGAGGGAGGACAGCGTGGCGAATTCGAATCCGCGGCCCAGGAGCTGGACGATGAGATCCTCGAGCGCCTCCAGAGTCTGCGACCGGTCCACCCGGCGCGTATTTCCTCCGTCATGCAGGATGATGATGGAGCCGCGAGTGGTCCTCTCCAAGACCCTCTGGACGATCCTGGCCGCCCCGGGCTTGTAGGTATCTCGGGGATAGACATCGCCGATCACGACACGGTATCCAAACTCCTCCGCGATGTCCAGCACCCGGGCTGTGAACATGCCGGACGGCGGCCTCAGGTACCTTGGCGTGAAGGACGCATCCAGACCTCTGAGGAGCTCGTCTGTGTGCTGGATCTCCTTCCTCACCTGACTTTCTGTGAGCAGGAACATGGGGGGATGGCTGAATGTGTGGTTCCCGATCTCATGCCCCTCCTTGAGGATGGCTTGGGCGATCTCCGGGTGTGCGACCAGGTGCCTGCCCACCAGGAAGAAGGTTGCGGGTACGTTGTGCCGGTTGAGGATCTCGAGCACGCGTATCGTCGATTCCGGATGGGGCCCGTCATCGAAGGTAAGCGCGATCTTATACTCCTCGGTCTCGACGCGCCACAGAACCCGCTCCGAGATCCTGGGGCCGAAGCGTTCCAGTGAAACAGCATGCTCGATGTCGCCGATGACCGAATGGATTGAGGATGGTCCGGCCTTTGGGATTTTTTGTTCCCGGGAGCCAACCTGTTCCAGCCATTCGTCTTTGGCCGTGTCCAGCTCGGAGATGAGCTCCCTGCGGATGAGGCGCATCCTTCCCACGAGATGCCGCCTGGTGAAGAAAAAGAAGGAAAAACTGATCCGTTCGCGTTCTTCCCGGACCCTCTTCGTGTAAACGAGGGCGAAGAGCCCGGAAGGGGCAAGACTCAGGAAATAGGCCAGACTCCAGATTGTGCCCCAGATATACCAGACGAGGAACGCCTGCGCGGCATGGAACAGGAGAAAGAACGCCCCCCCACCCAGGAACAGGGCGGTGAGGATCTTGGTGCGTTCGCTCAGATATTTTTTGGCGACGGCTTCGGTAAGACGGAAGGGGAGGTAGTTGTTGAGGATCCCGTAAACCGCCAGGGGGAGGCCCAGGGCGGCCTTGAAAATATTGACGATTTCCCTGCGCAGGAACATTCTCAGGGACATCTTGTCCCGAAGCATGGAATCCTTCATATGGCAGCGCTTCAGCTTCCTATTATATGACGCGACCTTGGACTGCAGGGCACGGACCTGACGGGGATCATGCTCGTAGTAATACTCGACACACTCGGCGATCTTCTGGGAGAGTACAAAATCCTCGACGCCTTGACTGGGCGCCCTGGCCCCTGCGAGTGGAGGGCTCTTCAGATCGTCCCGGTAGATGACCTCCAGGTCCCGGATGAACTCCTCCAGTTCCGGGTATCGGATGTTGATCGTGAGATGCTCCATACGGTCCTGGAGGTGCTCTGTCAACTGCTGCACGGCCTCTGTGTTGTCTTCCTTGTTCAGGGCAAAATAAGGAGCGAGGTCGACGCTCCGTCCGACATTGACCAGCACCTTGCTGCGGAAGCGGCTGCGTGAGAAAAAATGAATACCGATCGGGATGAGGCAAACGCCCAGTGAGAAGCCGTTCCTCCTCTCTGCCTCCAGGACAATGCGTGCTGTCCCGGTCTTGAGCTTCTTTATTTGGCGCGCATAGTCGCTGATGCCTTCAGGAAATATCCCGATTACCCCGCCCTGCTCCAACACCTCGAAGCAGGATGTGAAGCTCTCGAGATTGCGGTCGGGGGAGTCTTCTCCGCTCCCGCGCCGGCGGATCGGGATGACTCCGCAGTTGCGCAGCAGCCAGGCTTTAATGCGGTTGTGGAAGAGGCCGGCATGCGCGATATGATGGACCATGCGTGTCGTGACGGTGCTCATGAGCAGGCCATCCATGGTGGAATTGGGGTGGTTGGCCGCGAAAACGACAGGTCCCCGCTCCGGGATGTTTTCGGCGTGCCGCACTTCGATCTTCTGGAAGAACAGTGAGAGGCCCAGCTTGATCACGCGGGAGATCAAAAAGTACAGAAAAGGCGTACCCTGACGTGGTCGTTTTCCCATCCGTTCGATCCGGCCCACAGTGTTGTCTCTGGTATAGCACAGGCACTAAAGCAAGTCAAAACAGCGATGTTGACTCTGTCACAGTAAAATATTGTGGTATAAATGATTCGAATTGGGGAGTTGAAGCACATCGAATTGTTGACTAATATTCTTATTATGAGTATTTTAGTTCATGTTTTAAGGGGTTACGCGTGTCGCAGGAATGTCCTAAATGCCAGTTTGAGAATCCCGATAACACCAATTACTGCGGGAAATGTGCCACCAGTCTGCACTCCGGAGAGGACGAAGTGAGCGCTCTGGTGTGAGCACACGTATGAGCTAGGCTTACTTCTCTTTATCCATCCGGTATTCGACGGCTTTCCGGGTCTCGAAGAGGAGCTTTGATACGAGCCGTTCCACCTTCTCTTTGTCGTTCTGCGTGGCGTGTTCCGCCATCCCGGTTACGATCTGGTTGATCTCGATGTCGGCTTTGAATTCGGGGTGCAGGCGCATAGCCATGAACAAGGCAGCGGCACTGACCTGTATGCGGATCACCTCAGAGATCTTCATATCGTACTCGCCTGCCAGATAGTGGACGTAGTCTGCCAGCCATTCCGGCAGCAGAACCTGGAACTTCTCGACCATGCTTCCTCCTCTCTTCAGGGTGATTCTTTATTTTTGTAACAAAAAATATGAATTGGTGTCAATTGCACTTTAGTACAATGAATCGAAATGAGAATCTTATAAATAGTAGTAACTTTTAGTAGCTTGACACGTACTATATAATATGAATACTATAAAACATATTATATGTTTTGAATATTATCAGGAGGTATAAAGCCATGGACATGCTTTCACGGATCGAAGAAATGCTTCTGCTGGCGATCTGGAAGCTGGAACACAATGCCTATGGGATCTCTATTCGGGAGCAGGTTGAGAAGGACACAGGAGTCAATTGGATGTCCGGGGCCATATATGCGCCCCTGAACCGTCTGAAAAAGAACGGA
>JBGUED010000234.1:0-4596 GCA_041821525.1 Candidatus Aminicenantaceae bacterium
ATTCCCCTTGAGTACGACCTTCAGGGTCTCTGGCACCTGGAACCAGCTCCGGCCGGTTTTAAAGGCGAAAGTGATGTCCACATCACCCATGCCCTGCCCGAAACACCCGACCGCTCCCAGGATGTTGAGGTGGCTGTCGGTGCCCACGACCGTGGCGCCGGGGTGGGCCAGCCCCGCCTCTATCAGGACATGGGAGCCGATCCCCTGGTCCACATCGAACACCCGTATCCCCTGCCTGCGGGCGAACTCCCGGCAGATCTGCTGGTTGTCCGCATATCTCAGGGAGCAGGCCGGCACACACAGGTCAAAGGTGAAAAAAGTTCTGGCAGGGTCTTCGACCGGGGCCCGGCCGTATTCGGCTTCGAAATTCTTGACCACGTTGGGCCCGCCGAAGTCCCGCGCCGAACGGACTTCGAGGTCCATCCATACGATCTTCCCCGGCGAGACCTCGTCCCCAGTGTGCGCCTGAATGATCTTCTCGACGATGGTCTGTCCCATCCTGTCTCACTCCAGGTGCGCGGCCACGGCATGGGCCATGTCCAGCGTGGTCGAGTCCCCGCCCAAGTCGTAGGTCCGGACCTTCCCCTCCTTGATCACCGCAGCGACGGCCGCCTCCAACCGGAGGGCATCCTCTTTCTCACCCAGCCAGGCGAACATCATTTTGGTGGCCAGCAGCATGGCAATGGGATTGACCTTGTACATGCCGGTGTACTTGGGAGCGGAGCCGTGCGTGGGCTCAAACACCGCATAGTCGTCCCCGATGTTGCCGCTGCAGGCGAAGCCCAGGCCGCCCACCAGCTGGGCCGCCAGGTCGGAAATGATGTCGCCAAAGAGGTTCTCCGCCACCAGTACCGCATAGTCCTGGGGATTTTTAACCAGCCACATGGCCATAGCATCCACGTTGGCCTCCCAGAACTCCACCTCCGGGAATTCGGGCGCAATCTTGCGGGCGATGTCGAGGATAAACCCCCCTGTCTCCCGCAGCACGTTGGGTTTCTCAACCAGCGTGACCGACCGCCGCCGGTGCAGGCGGGCGTATTCAAAGGCCCGGCGCAGGATACGGGTGCACCCCTTCCGGGTCATGATGCGCGTGCTGAGCGCGAGTTCCTCGTTGGGGACCTCGGAAAACTTCTGCATCTTAGGGTGCAGGAGCAGTGCGTCCTTGACCTTCTGCGGCAGGGGATAGAACTCCACACCAGCATACATGCCCTCCGTGTTCTCCCGGAAGATGACCAGGTCCACATCCCCCCGATAGTTGAGCGGGTTGCCGGCGTAGGCCTTGCAGGGCCGCAGGTTGGTGTAGAGATTGAATTCCTGGCGCAGTCTCACGATAGGGCTGAAGTAGACAAAACCCTTGTCGCGCAGCTGGGGGTCGATCTCCAGGGCCGCATCCTCCCTGGGTTTGGAGGTGATGGCGCCGAACAGGCAGGCATCCGTATTCTTGAGAAGTGAGATGGTCCTTTCCGGGAGCGGATCTCCTTCCTTGCACCAGAACTCCCAACCGATGTCCCCCTCCAGGTATTGGGCATCGAAACGCATCTTTTCCAACACGACCCGGGCCGCTTCCATGACCTCCACTCCCACACCGTCTCCAGGCAGCATTGCAATTCGGTATTTAGGCATCTATGACTCCTTTTTCCTCTCCAAGCGAGCCGATTTTACCATATCTGGGGTGTTGCGGCGAATTCAACTCACGAATTATCCAGACAATATGATAGAAGAGTGGAAGAAATAGTTCAAATCCATTACTAAACCTGAATTATTTCCGCGTTGAGCTTCCGTACGGTGTAGGCGACGAGTCCTCCGGCCTGGAGGATGCCCAGGACCGAATTGGGCAGGGGCGGGAACTCGAAGGCGCCGTGAGGCGTGTTGATGAGACCCCGGGCGAAATCGATGCGGATCTTATCGCCCGACCTCAGGGCCTTCACCGCTTCCCGGGACTGGATCAAAGGCAGTCCCAGGTTGATCGCGTTGCGGAAGAAGATGCGAGCGAAGGACCCGGCGATCACGGCCTGCACGCCCGCGAACTTCAGACAGGACGCCGCCTGCTCCCGGGAGCTGCCACAGCCGAAATTCTCTCCGGCCACGACCACATCCCCGGGCTTGACCCGTTTCGCAAAATCGGGATCCAGGTCTTCCAGGGCGTGCCCGGCCATCTCCTCGGGTTCCATGAGAGCGTAGGTGTATTTACCCGGGAAGATCACATCGGTATTGACGTCGTCGCCATATTTCCAGACTGTTCCTTCTGTCATGCTGTGGTCCTCGGATCGGTGATGACGCCTGTGAGCGCCGAAGCTGCCACGGTGGCCGGTGAAGCCAGATAGATCTCGGAGTCGCGGCTCCCCATACGGCCGCGGAAGTTGCGGTTGGCCGTGCTGAGGGCCACCTCGCCAGGGGCCAGGATACCCTGGTGGGCGCCCAGGCAGGGCCCGCAGCCGGAGTTCAGGATTACGCAGCCCGCCTCAGACAGCACCTCCAGGATCCCCAGCTTAATTGCCTGCACATACACCTGCCGGGAGGCCGGGATCACGAGCACCCGCACGGAAGGGTGGACCTTGTGTCCTTCCAGGATCCGGGCTGCGGCCTCCAGGTCTTCGATGCGGCCGTTGGTGCAGGTCCCGATGAGGGCCTGATGGAAGCGCGTACCCGCCACCTCGGTCACCGGCCGGACATTGTCCACAGTATGGGGACAGGCGACCTGGGGCTCCAGATCGGAGAGGTCGAAAAGGAGCACGCGGGCGAAAGCGGCATCTTCGTCCGAAAAGACCGGCGTGAAGTCAGTCAAGGCGCGGTCCTCGAGATAGGCCAGGGTCGCTTCGTCCGGGGCAAAATACCCGTTCTTGGCACCCATCTCGGCAGCCATGTTGCTGAGGACAAGCCGGGAGGCCAGGGAGAAGTGCTCCGCCGCCGGCCCGGCAAACTCTACGGACATGTAATTGGCGAAGTCGGCGCCGTTGTCTCCGATGATCTTCAGAATAACATCCTTGGCCGAGACTCCATCCCCGAACCGGCCTTCCATGTTGATGCGGACGGTCTCAGGCACGCGCAGCCAGATCTCATCCGTGGCCCACAGGCAGGCCACCTCGGTCCGCCCGATCCCTGCCGAGAACGCCCCGAAAGCCCCGTAGCTGGTGGTGTGGGAATCCGCCCCCAGGATGAGCTTTCCGGGGAGGGCGAAGCCGGATTCGGAAAAGACCTGGTGGCAGATGCCGTGCTGGATGTCAAAGAAGTGGGGGATGTCCTGGGCAGCCACAAACTCCCGGATGAGCTTGTGGTTCTGGGCGTATATTTCAGCGGCCGCAGGGACCACGTGGTCCAATATGATGACGATCTTCTCCGGCCGACGGACCCGCTCCACACCAAGTTTGGCAAACTCCTTACTAATGGCGGCCGTATTGTCGTGTGACAGGATGAGATCCGGGGCGACCGTGACCACCTCCCCGGCCTTCACATCCCTGCCGGCCCGGCTTCCCAGTATTTTTTCTGAAAATGTTGCCGCCAAATCCCCTCCCTAATTCATGCCAGGATTATTCGATCTGCAGCGACTCGAAATTCACGAAGTCGGCATGGTTGACGATGATCGCCTCTACTGTCCGGCGCGCGCCGTCGCCCTCCTTGGAGTGGGCGGCGATGATGTGCAGGATCTCCTGGGAGATGTCGAACCGGCCGGCAAAGGCCGCTCCCGATATCGGGTGCCGGAGGAGCTTGCCCTCACTGCTCTTGACGAATTCCCCGTCCCGGCGCGTGTATTCGAAAAGCTTGCCCACGTCGTGCAGCAGGGCTCCGGAGAGCAGGGTGTCGCGGTCAATGGCGACCCGGCCCTCGTATTCCTCCACGAGAACCTCGGCGATCTGCAGGGAGCACTGCGTGACCGCGCGGGTGTGGCTGACGATGTTGACGGGTGTGTGGCGGATCAGGAGCGTGAAGGGCATGTCCTGCAGGTCTTCGACCGTCCACCCGCTCTTGTCCATCGCTTCCAGCCATATCGTGATGGTCTTTTCCTGGAGCCCGGCATCTTGGATGAGCTGGAACTCCGGTATCATAGACAGGAGTTTGTTTCGCATCTATTTATCCCCTTCCCCCTTTGGCCCGTCGTACTCGAAATCCGTGGGGTGAATCTTGCGCATGGGCCGCATGCGGGTTTTTTCCTCAAGGATGTGCGCGGTCAAGCCGGCGGTCCGGGCGATGATGAAGAACGCGTTTCCGGTCTCCGGAGGAAATCCCAGGTCGCAGAGCAGGGCAGCAATGGCGCCGTCCACGTTGATGGGCAGCGGCTTGCCCAGCCGCCCGGCCAGGGCTTGCTCCACAGCACGCGCGATGTCCACGTGCGGGCCGGAGAGGCCTAGCTCCGCAGCCAGCGCGAACAGCTTGGCTGTGCGTGGGTCCTGAGTGTGCAGGCGGTGGCCAAAACCCGAGGCCCGCTGCTTGCTCTGCCGCATCTCCTCCAGCACCTCGCCCACCACCTCCTCCATCCCCTTGTCCTTGTCGGACATCGGAGAGGCGATGCGGTAGAACAGGCGCATCCCCTCCTCAATGGCTCCCCCGTGGAATCGGGAGATGGCCAGGATGCCTGCAGCGATGGAGGCGTTGAGCTCC
>JBGUED010000235.1:0-4577 GCA_041821525.1 Candidatus Aminicenantaceae bacterium
GCCGGCGAACGGCAGCGTCCCCAGGGCCAGATGGGAATGCCGGGCGGCATGAGCGGCCATGCAGGCGGCGGCATGCGAGGCCGTCAGGACATGGGCCGCGTGTGGTATGAAGACGAGAACGGCAAGCTGCGCATGCTCTCTTTTAAGATGGGCGTGACCGACAACGTCTACACCGAGGTGGTGAGTGGCGATATCGCGGAGGGTCTGGAGGTCATCATCGGCCAGACCCAATCCGGTTCCAATTCAAACAGAGGCAACGACGCCATGCGCATGATGCGCTTCATGCGGTAGGCGCCGCCTGTGCGACGAAAAAACACAGCCAAGGACAGATAAATGGACAACAACAGCCTTATCGAACTGGACAATGTCGCCAAAGTGTACGAGATGGGCGAAACCCAGGTAAGCGCCCTCAAGAGTGTGACCTACACCATCCGCAAGGGCGACCTGCTGGCCATCATGGGGCCCTCGGGTTCGGGCAAGTCCACGCTCATGAACATCATCGGCTGCCTGGACAAACCCTCCTCGGGCCGGTACTTCCTCGACGGCAAGGAGATTTCCACTTTTGACCGGAACCAGCTGGCAGAAATCCGGAACAAGAAGATCGGCTTCGTCTTCCAGAACTTTAACCTGCTGGCCCGGACCTCTGCCCTGGAAAACACGGAACTGCCTCTGCTTTACTCCGATGTCACAGCTAAAAAATCGCGGGAATTGGCCCTCAAATCCCTGGAGATCGTGGGCCTCAAGGGCCGTGAACACCACAAGACCAACCAGATCTCGGGAGGCGAAAAACAGCGCGTTGCCATCGCCCGGGCCCTGGTTAACAGTCCTGCGGTGATCCTGGCCGACGAGCCCACGGGCAACCTGGATACCAAAACGGGAAATGAGATCATGAAGATCTTCACCGACCTGAATGAAAAAGAAGGGATCACCATCATCCTGGTGACCCACGATCCGGAGGTGGCGGAGGTGGCCAAGAAGATCATGTACCTCCGGGACGGCCTCGTCGAACGGATAGAAGGGGAATAAGATCATGAATATCATGAAGACGAACCGCGTGGCCCTGATGGCCCTGGCCCGCAACAAGATGCGCTCCTTTTTGACCGCCCTGGGCATCATCATCGGCGTCGGCGCCGTGATCGCCATGGTCAGCATAGGGCAGGGGGCCAAAGCAGATGTGGAGAAACGCTTCGAAGAAATGGGAACCAACCTGCTGACCGTTCGGCCGGGAAGCATGTCCTATAGAGGCAGGCATGGGGGAGGGGGCAGCAGAGAGACCCTGACCGAAAGCGATGCCGAGGCGATCCTGGAAAGCTGCGACGCCGTGGAGTATCTGTCTCCCAACGTCAACACCCGGAAGCAGGTGATCTACCAGAGCAAGAACTGGAACACCTCCATCTACGGGGTCGGGGCGGATTACCCGCTGGTCCGCAACTGGGAGATCGATGATGGGCAGTTCCTCAACGCACAGCAGATCCGGGGAGGGCAGAAAATCTGCGTCCTGGGCTCAGAGGTCGCCCAGAACCTGTTCGAGGGGGCGCCGGCCATAGGCCAGGTCATCCGCATCGACAAGATCCCCTTCCGCATCATCGGGATCATGAAGGCCAAAGGTGAATCCGGCTGGGGCAGTCAGGACGATGTGATCTTCATCCCCTACACCACCGCCCAAATGCGCCTGTTGGGCATCCAACACATCCAGTCTATTGATCTCTCATCATTCAAGGACAGGACAGCAGAGGCTCAGATTCAGATCGAGGAACTGCTGCGCCTCCGGCACAAGATCGCCCCCGGGTCCGATGACGATTTCTATGTCCGCGACATGTCGGACATCGCCGAAAGCGCAGCCGAATCCACCCAGATCCTGACGCTCCTGCTGGGAGGCATCGCCTCCATCTCGCTGCTGGTGGGCGGGATCGGGATCATGAACATCATGCTGGTCTCGGTGACCGAGCGCATCCGCGAGATCGGCATCCGCATGTCGGTGGGCGCCAAGGAGAAGGACATCCTGCTCCAGTTCCTGACTGAGGCCATCGTACTCAGTCTCATGGGAGGCCTCCTGGGCATTGCCATGGGCATTGGGAGCTCGAAGCTCATCGATCACCTATCACCGATGTCGACCGTGGTGTCCCTGGGGGCCATTGTGCTGGCGTTCCTGTTCTCCGGTTCGGTCGGCATCTTCTTCGGCTTCTACCCGGCCCGCAAGGCCTCCAAGCTGGACCCCATCGATGCCTTGAGGTATGAATAAAGCACCGATTCAAAGGTATATATGTTGAGAATCAAGGAATGTGGTTACACCTTTTTACCATTCCAAAATGTTTTATTGGCACATTCTCTGTATAATGAGGACTTCCGTACGGTTTTTTGAAACCATACACGGGAAACTGACGTATCAGAACAATGAACAACCATACACAGATCCGCTGCCAGGCCGGAGATGAAGCGATCTTCTCTGTCCGACAGGGCCTGTGTGCTTAGGAGGTACTTATAATGGCAAAACGTAATTTCGCGTGGCTCGCAATCTTACTGATCACTCCGGCCCTGGTTACCGCACAGGCGCCGGGAGACCAATCCATGAAACTCTCCCTGCAGGAATGCCTGGCCAAGGCCATGCGTAATAACCTGGGTGTGGCTGTCCAGATGTTGACGCCGGAACTAGGGGAGGCGGCCCTAGCCCAGGCCAATGAAAAATTCCTGCCTTCAGTGACCCTTGACTTCGGTAGGCAAAGCACGCAGAATGCCTCGTCCAACTTCCTCGATGCGGCCGATGTGGCGACCAACAACTACAACATATACTCGGGTACTTTCAATCAGCAAATCCCCGGTGGCGGCAACCTCTCGATGCGCCTCAATGCCTCCAGGTACGATACCAACCGTACGGGACAAACCGTCAATCCGCGCTACAACTCCGAGCTGCGCTTCTCATTCACTCAGCCGCTGCTGAAGAACTTCGGCCTGAAGACCTCCAAGCGGGAGATCATCGTGGCCAAGACCCGCTTGAACCAGTCGGAAAAAGATCTGCAGAGGTCGCTGCAGCAGACCGTGTACAACGTGGAGCAGGCCTACTGGAACCTGGTGTATGCCATGGAAAACTACGAGGTCACCGAACAGTCGCTGAAATACGCCCAGGACCTCCTGGAGCGCAACCAGCGCAGCGTGGAAGTGGGCACCATGGCTCCCATCGAGATCATCAGCGCCGAGGCAGAGGTGGCTCGCCTCGAGGCCAGTATGCTGGTGGCGGAGGCGCAGATCCGAAACGAGGAGGATAGGCTCAAGCAGATCCTCAACCTGAGGGCGGAGGACCCTCAGGCCGACCTCATCCGGATCGAGCCCACGGATGTCCCCGAGGAGCGGCTCTCGGAGGTCAGTCTTGACGAGGCGCTCAACACGGCACTCCAGAACCGGCCGGACCTGGCCTCCACACGCCTGGGCATCCAGAACTCCGAGTTCGACGTGAGATACCAGAAGAACCAGCTGCTGCCCAATTTGAGCTTCGATGCCTCCTACTGGAGCCCCGGCCTGTCCGGAACGCAGCTCATACTGAACCCCGATGATCCTTTCGGTCCTCCCCTGGGCCAGATACCGGGTGGGATAACAGATTCCTTCAAAGACGTCTTCGGATTCACGTACAAAAACTGGGCCGTGGGCCTCACCCTGGACATCCCCTTCAACGCCATTTTTTCCCGTGCGGCCTTAGCCCAGGCCCAGATCAACCTGGACTCGGCCCTGCTCCAGCTCAAGGAGCAGGAGCTTCAGATCTACACCGACATCAAAATCGCGGTACGCAACGTGGAGACCGCCTACAAGACCATCCAGGCGCTCAAGATTGCCCGAAAGCTGTCTGAGAGGCAGCTGGAGGCGGTGACCGAGAAGCTCAAGGTGGGGCTCTCCACCAACTTCGAGGTCCTGCAGTACCAGAGAGACCTGTCCTCGGCGCAAGCGAGCGAGCTCAACGCGGTCATCCAATACAACATGGCTCTGGCGGCGCTGGAGCGGGATATGGGCGTCAGCTTGGACCGCAATAACGTCACGATCGCCAACCCGGCAGGAGGAAGATAGGCTTTATCTTTCTGGGGGAATCTGCTATAATCGGAGCCTCGTTAGGCTGATTTCTAGGTTCAATAAATCACAGTTGTGCATCGAAAGACACGGACATGTTTAATAAAACCCTGACAACCGTCCTGATCATACTGATCTGCATTTCTCTGTCCTGGGCTGAAAAAGACGATACCCCGAATCCCGCAGACTATCTGGTCGTGGCCAAGGAATCGACCACCCCCCCTAAGATCGACGGGGTGCTGGACGACGCATTCTGGACCGAAGCGGCCGTCCTGAACACATTTACGCAGTACGAACCCCGGGAAGGCGCCGAGCCCTCCGAAAAAACCATCGCCTACATCGGCTACGACCGCAACAACCTCTACATCGGTATCCGGGCCTTCGATTCGAATCCCAAGGCCGTGCGGGCCTGTTTGACCCAGCGGGACAAGTCCATGGGTGACGACGAGATCACCATCTACCTGGACACCTTCAACGACAAGAAACGGGCCTTCGCTTTCCTGGTCAATCCCTGCGGCGTGCAG
>JBGUED010000236.1:0-4569 GCA_041821525.1 Candidatus Aminicenantaceae bacterium
CTCGAACCGGGAGATCCAGCCAGGCAAGTCCGGTGAGATCAAGGTCACCTTCAACACCAAGGGTTACGAGGGGAACCAGACCAAATACATCTATGTGGACAGCAATGATCCGAAGGAGCCTAAGGCACAGCTTACGGTCCAAGTGGCCATCGATGTCCCCCCTCGACCCCGGATCGAGCTGGACAGCTATTCCATCGACCTGGGCCTGATCCTGGAATCAGAGGGGATTCAGACCCAGGCTAAACTGTCCAATCCGGGGGAACGCGAATTGACGGTGGAGTTTTCCCATAAGGACGCAGAATTTAAGATAAACGACAAGGCGGTTTCGGCGCCGCTCAAGATCGCAGCCGGGAAGGAAGTGACCGTGACCATGAAGATCATGCCCCGGCGCAACGCGGGGCTCGTGAGAGAATACGTCCTGTTGAGGACCAATGATCCCATGCGGCCCAACCTGTCCCTGTATGTCAGCGGTTACATCGTTACGATGGAGCAGCTGCAGGAACTCTTCGACCGCTACAAAGACAAGCTCAAGGTCAAAAAACAGGATACTCGGGAGTTGTGATCCCTGCACGCTGATCCGATCTTAGCAGGAGACCTGAACCAGATGACAGTACTCGGTTATTTCCTGGCTGCCTCGGCCAGGATTCTGGATGTGGTCTTAATGCTGTACATCTGGATTCTCCTGTTCCGGGTCATTCTCAGCTGGATCCAGGTCCCGTCGCTCTATCAAGTCAAGGTCATCCTGTTCCGCATGACCGAGCCCGTCTTGAGCCCGATTCGGCGCTTCGTACCTCCCTACCGCTTCGGAGGATTGGACATCAGCCCGATCATCGTCTTTTTGATCATTATGTTTTTGCGCTCCTTTCTGGTTCGCTCACTGGCGTTCTATGCCCAGAAGTTGCTGGCGCCTTCCGCGCGATTTTTCTGATCTCCATGTCCATGAATAACGTATGAACACGAAGGACCATTCATTTTTTCAGGTCAAGGTGCAGACCCGAGCGTGCAAGACGGAGATCGAACGCCTGGGGCCCAAGGAATTCCGCATCAAGATCACCACTCCGCCTGTCAAAGGCGCGGCCAACCGAGAGGTGATCAAGCTGCTTGCCCGATATCTCGATGTCCCCCCCTCCTCTCTTGAAATCGTAAAAGGGAAAACCTCCACCCAGAAGATGATCGCCATATCGCCCCCTATTCCCTGACCCTGAGCGCGCCGGACTCATGAATAGCCGCGATGGGTAGGGTGCGAATCCAGAAGGGATCGGGCCGGCTCGCGGCATAATACATTAGTAGATTGGGTGGGATTCAAGAGGGAACTGGGACCGCCCAACTGCTGATGACAGTAAGCCGGTGGTAGGGTGGGAACCAGGAGGGGGTTGGGACAGGCTGGCGTTGATTTCGGAAGATGTCTGGGATATAGTGGAAAGAAGCACGTTAGGAGTTCGCTCTCATGGAATGGTACAACCTGATGAGCCTGGCCGGCGTCTTCCTGCTGGTCGGTTTTGCCTGGCTCTGCTCGTCTAATCGCAGGGTCGTGAACTGGCGCGTGGTCTTCTGGGGTGTTTGTCTCCAACTGTGTTTTGCCCTGTTCATCTTCCTGATTCCGGCCGGGTCCCGGTTCTTCCTGTTCGTCAACTCGATGGTCGTGAAGGTGCTGGAGAGTGCAACGGCCGGGACAAAATTCGTGTTCGGCCGGCTGGCGCTCCCTCCGGGAGTCATCGGAGAGGGCGGCGAGACCTCCCTGGGCTACTTCCTGGGATTTCAGGGCTTGCCCACCATCATCTTCTTTGCCGCCCTGGTGGGGGCGCTATATTACCTGAGGATCATGCCCCTTGTCATCCGGGGTTTTGCCTACATCTTCAGCAAGCTCATGCGCATCAGCGGGGCTGAATCGCTGAGTGCCTCGAGCAACATCTTCGTCGGGATCGAGTCCGCCCTGGTGATTCAGCCGCACCTCAAGAAGATGACGCGCTCGGAGCTGACCACGGTCCTGGCCGCCGGCATGGGAACCATCGCCTCTACCGTGCTGGCACTCTACGTGTTCTATCTGCAGGACCTTATGCCCACCATCGCCGGACACCTGGTCTCCGCCTCGTTCCTTTCTGCGCCGGCGGCCGTGGTGATGTCCAAGCTGATCGTTCCCGAGACAGGCGAGCCGGTCACTCTGGGGATCAACGTCAAACCCCATTATGAGCGAGAAGACAACATCATCGTAGCCATTATCAACGGAGCCTGGAGCGGCCTGCGGCTGCTGGGCGGGATTTTCACTCTGCTCATCGCCTTCCTCGGCATCATGGCATTGATCGACCTGGTCCTGGGCGGTGCGGGAGGATACTTCAATCAGTGGTTCGGGCTGAATCTTGATTGGTCTCTCTCAGGGCTGCTGAGCTATGTGTTCTATCCTTTTGCGCTCCTGCTGGGTGTCCCTC
The DNA here is from genome assembly GCA_041821525.1 of Candidatus Aminicenantaceae bacterium. Taxonomy (GTDB): domain Bacteria; phylum Acidobacteriota; class Aminicenantia; order Aminicenantales; family Aminicenantaceae; genus JAUXEH01. The sequence continues at coordinate 2,427 of JBGUED010000236.1, forward strand.
CCGCGGATGCCATGAAGGTCGCGCGCCTGCTGGGGCAGAGGCCCATCCTGACGGAACTCGCGGCCTATAAGGAGCTGGCCGTCCTTCTGGAGAACGGAGACCTGATTTATCCGCGCTCTGCCATCATCGCCTCCTATGCGCTGTGTGGCTTTGCCCACGTGGCTTCTCTGGCTATTTTCGTAGGCGGCGTGGGGGCTCTGGTCCCCGAACGCGTCAAGGATCTGTCCCGCCTGGGATTCCGGGCCCTGCTGGCAGCCACCCTGGCCTGCCTGATGACCGGGGCCGTGGCCGGCGTGTTTTATACCTCCGGCTCAATCCTGCTGGGGCGCTGAAATGCATTGCCTTTTCGTTTTATCCTGATAAAATAACCATACCATTCAGCCTATGGAACATATTTGAGGAGATTACAATGTCGGATTTTTTAAAAAAGATCCTTTGGCCCACTGATTTTTCCGATGAGGCCCAGGAGGCACTGACCCAGGCGGAGCACCTGGCGAAGACCTTCGGTGCCGAACTTGTGGCCCTGCATGTTGTGCCGGAATACCCCGTCGCGCTGTACAATTCGGTTATATCGGTCAAGGGGGAACTTATCCGCCGGATCGATGTCATCAAGAACGATGCGATGGACCGCTTGCTGCAGTTAGAGGAGGGGAGGGAGGTTTCCTTCCGGCCCCTGATCAGAGAAGGAAACGCCGCCAAGGAGATCATCGCGACCGCGGAGGAGGAGGGTATAGACCTGATTGTCATGGGGAAAAAAGGGCTCTCAGCCTTGGAGAAGATCTTCATAGGAAGCGTGGCTAATCAGGTATTGAGGCACTCTCAGGTTCCCCTCTTCCTGACCAAGCAGAAGAGCGGTCCCCTGCAGTTCGACAAGATCCTGGTCCCCACGGATTTTTCCGAACACGAAGAGGTGGAGCGGGACTATGCCTGGAAGCTGGCTAAGGGTTTCGATGCCGAGCTTGTATTTCTGCATGTGCTGGAGCTGCACGACCATGAATTCCCCCCGCGGATGCTGGATGAGATGATGGACACGGTGACGAAGAAGCTTGCGGCGCGGAAAAAGAGTGAGAAGGAAGACGTCAAGATCACCGAAGACGTGACCCGGGCGCTCCATGCTGCTCTGGGGATCGTGGATTACGCCGAAACCCACAAGTGCGACATGATCGTCATCTCGACCTGCGGCCCCGGAGCCATAGAGCGTTTTTTTCTGGGGAGCACCACGGAAAAGGTGATCTCCAACAGTTCCGTTCCGGTGTTTGCGCTCCCATCTCATTTCTGCAAAGTGTGACTGTGCCGGAAAACCTGACCCGTTGGATCGGTCTCAACCTGGTCTTTCACGAAAAACTGGCATCCTTTCAGAAGATCGTTCGGGCCTTTGATTCGATCGGAGACGTGTACCGTGCCGATGCACGTGCCCTTACGGCCCTGGGAATTGAGGAGGATGCGGCCCGCGAGCTGCTCTCTCCGAGGACATTGGTCCGTGCTCGAAAAGAGCTGGAGCGTTTGACTCGATCGGGATTCGAAGTGCTGACCTGGGAGGATGAAGCCTATCCGCAACGGCTGCGAGAGATATATGATCCTCCGGCCGTCCTGTATTATGCGGGGAATATACGGCTCCTGGATGGCCCGGGAGTATCCATGGTCGGGGCCCGGACCCCCACTCCTTACGGTAGGGCGGTGGCCGAAAAACTGGCCTTCGACCTCACGGAGAGGGGTGTCGTGGTGATAAGCGGCCTTGCCAGGGGTGTCGATGCGACGGCCCATTGGGGTGCCCTGAGAAGCGGCCCGACGATCGCGGTCCTGGGTTCGGGGCTGGATGTCGTGTATCCCCGGGAGAACCGGAAGCTGTGGGATAGGATCGCAGAGCAGGGCGTCGTGGTCACTGAATTCCCGTTGGGATCGAAGCCCCTGGGGCACCACTTCCCGCTGCGCAACCGTATCATCAGCGGCCTCGCCCTGGCTGTAGTCGTGGTGGAAGCCACACGCAAGAGCGGCTCGCTGATCACGGCCCGCCTGGCGCTCGAGCAGAACCGGGAGGTCCTGGCTGTTCCCGGGAACATCACCTCCGAACTCAGCCGGGGTGCGAACTGGCTGATCAAGAGTGGGGCCAGGCTTGTGGAGAGCTGGGCGGACGTGATCGATG
>JBGUED010000237.1:0-4525 GCA_041821525.1 Candidatus Aminicenantaceae bacterium
ACCTGGGCTGGAGCGATCCACGTTTCTTCTACAGCCGCAGGATCGGGCGCTCCCCCCAGGGATATGTCCCCGGAGGAGGTTATGTGGACTTTCCGGATTGGACCCGCATCCTGGGGGCGGGTAAGGTGACGGGCAAGCTGGGCGATGGCTGGAACCTGGGAGTAATGAGTGCACTCACCGGGCGGGAGTTCGCAGACGTGGACCAGGTTGGCGACCGCTTCACGCAGGAGGTCGAACCCCTCTCATTCTACGGGGTCCTGCGCAGTCTCAAAGAGATCAACAGAGGATTCAGCGGCCTGGGCTTCATCTCGACAGGAGTCTGGCGGAACCTGAGGGAACCTGGAATGGAATCCTTCCTCCCCCAGTCTGCTTTGGCCTTCGGAGTGGACGGCTGGACATTCCTCGACCGGGAACGCGCCTGGGTGATCACGGGCTGGGCGGGAGGTACCCACATTCAGGGCGGGGAGACGGCAATGACGCTGGTACAGCAGTCTTCGCTCCACTACTACCAGAGGCCGGACGTGAACTATGTATCCGTAGATCCCACAGCCACCAGCCTGACAGGTTGGGCCGGGCGCCTTTATCTCAACAAACAAAAGGGCAACTTCGTCTTCAACACGGCCGTGGGAGCCCTGTCCCCAGGTTTTCATGCCATGGACATGGGATACCATGCCCGCGGAGATAAGATCAATGGCCACTTGGAGACCGGCTACCAGAGCTTTCATCCCGGGAGGGTATTTCGTACCTGGAAGCTGACCCTGGCCACCTACCAGAGCTATGATTTCGGTGGGATCCGTTTTGATGAAAACTATGTCGTGAACGCCACCACCCAGTTTTTGAACTACTGGAGGGCAACCCTGCATTTGGCCTACGATCCCGACCGCTACAGCCATTACTTCACACGCGGCGGCCCCCTGGCCCAATACCCCTGGGGGATCATGCGCTCGCTCAGCCTCCGCACTGACGACAGGCGGCCGGTGGTCTTGGGCCTCTCCGGACACTTCCGGACCCATCCCTTTGGATCGTATAATTATTCCGTGGGTGTGGCCCTGGAGTTAAAACCCACTGGAAACTTCCGGCTCTCCGTCGGACCCTACTACTCCTGGCGCCGCTCGGTCGGGCAGTACATCACTCAGGTCGTCGATCCACTCAAGGTCGAAACATACGGCGCTCGCTATGTCATGTCGGACGTCACCCAGGAAACCGCCTCCCTGGAACTGCGTCTCGACTGGACGTTCACCCCGCGGCTCAGCCTCCAGGCCTACCTGCAGCCGTTCATCGGGGTGGGCGATTTTTTTAAATACAAGGAACTGCGCGCAGCCCGGACCTTTTTGTTCGACGTGTATGGTGAAGGCGACTCGACCATAGTCCGCGAGGGGCAGGTCTACACCGTGGATCCGGATGGCCCGGGGCCGGCCCCGCCCTTCTCCTTCCTGGACCGGGATTTTAACCTCAAGTCCCTGCGTGGGACCGTGGTCCTGCGCTGGGAATACCGTCCCGGCTCCACTCTGTTCGTGGTCTGGACGCAGAACCGGGCCGACCATGCCTACGCCGGAGACTTCGATTTCGGGCGCGATGTTTCGCTCCTGTTCCGGGCCTCCGGCGACAATATCTTCCTGTTCAAATTCAATTACCGCTTCACCTTATAGTAGTCCCGGCGGCTTCAAGCCTGGATTATTCATAAAAAATGTCGACATGGAGGTTCCTGGTACTTCATACTGGAAGTGTCGAAATTTTTTATGAATTATTCAGGCTCCTGTATTAGAATAGAAGCGAGAGCAGATTACCCATGCCGGAAGTCATCGTCAACAAGGTCGGAGACGTCAAGATCTATGGCAGGGGCCTGCTGGGAGGCAAGGGATTCGGTCTGGCCAAAATCAACGAGGCCGACATCCCCAAGGCCCACAAGCTCCGGACCCGCATCCTGAGCACGGTCTTCTATGACCGCTTCCTGGACAACAACCGCAGCTTCGGGAAGCAGGACCTCAAGACATTCCGATCCATCCTCGCGGGACTATGCGATATCCCCATCAGTGTCCGTTCCTCCGCGACCAACGAAGCCTGCGTGGACCCCGGAGGTGACCCATCGGTCCATGCCGGGGAAAACAGCTCATTCATGCTGCCCAACAACCACAAGGACTTGGACGTACGGTTCCATCAGCTGGTCCGGGCCATCTCCCACATCTACACGGAATTCGAACAGAAGCAGCCAGCGGGAAGCCGGGAAAAAATGGCTATTGTGATCAATCCCATTCCTGGTCGGTCCGAAAAGTCCGATGCTGGACCGGTGTATTTTCCCCTGGTATCGGGGGTGGCAAATTCTTTTTTCCCCTATGCTCTGAAGACACAGAAGGCCGAGGAAGGCTTTGCCCGCCTGGCATTCGGGCATGGATATGCTACGGTTCTGGATGATTTCCCGGTCATCTCCATGGCCACCATCCAGGATCCCATCCCTGTCCGTCTGCTGGGAGAGGGCCAGAAGTATTTTTATGCTATCGATATGACGATGAACCAGGACCTGGCTGGCGAGGAACTGGAAACCATGAAACGGCTGCACATCCGCTTCGCCGACTTCAAGATAACCAAGCGCCTGGGGCGCTACAAGGGCTCGGTGACGCTGGAGGACCTGATCCAGGACGACCGGTATGGATTCCGCAGCAGCCTCCTGGAAATCATGGAGACTGTGTCCGCACGGATCACCTCCCATTTCCAGATCGAGTTCGTCTTCAACCTTGCCAAGGATACCAAGGCAGAGGACGCAGGCACCTTTCATGTCGTCCAGCTGACGCAACTCCCGGCCATGACGTTCGAGGAGATCCAGTTCCCAACGACAGCCCAACACACCTACCTGTCGATCCGCAGCCTCCAGGGCCACGGCGTGAAAAGAGACATCCGCCACGCCATCGTGATCTCTCCTTTCCGATACCGAAAAGAACAGCACGACGAGGTGGTCCGCAAGCTCTCGCAGCTCGCATCCTCTTTCCACAAAAAAAACGAAAACTTCATCATCCTGATTCCCGGACGCCTGGGCACCACCAACCGGGAGTGGGGAATCCAGGTTGAGTTCGCGGACATAGGGCATCCCGCCGCCATCTTCGAATTCGGTGTGGACATCTCGGGACGGCCGGAACCCGGGCATGATGCTCCGACCGCCGGAGGGATCTACGGAAGCCATTTTTTATACATGATCCAGGGCGGCCACGACGAGGAGCAAAAACGCATTCAGACCCGCATGTTCGGGACCCAGGGAACGCATTTCCTCACCAACCTCATGAGCAACCGGGTCATCTACGGCTACATCGCCCCACTTGAGGACCGGATCGACCCCTGGTTTTTCTCGCCCGACGCAGGGAACGACGCCGTTTACGTCCAGAGCTTCCCTCAGCCGGTGACTATCTACGCCGACTCTATCAACCAGAAATGCATAATCCAGGCGGAAAAAAGGTAAGCCCATGCCGAAAAAAAGCGTCACCTACGCACCCCGCGTCATCAATCCCATTAAGATCGAGCACGTGCTGATCTTTTCAGCGGCCGAGGAGCTGCAGAAGGCGGCTAAGACACTGAAGCGCGACATGCCCCGGGTGACGCCCCGGGTCCTCACCAGCCCCAAGGAGGCGATGCAGCTACCGGCCAGGCAGGCCTCGGTCCTTATATGTGACGACACCGCCCTGAACCTCCTGGATGCAGCCGCGATCAAGAAAAGGAATCCCGACCTCGTGATCGCTCTACTCTCGTCCGTGGAGATTGTCAGCTGTTCGCCCCCCTCAATGTCAGCGGAGAAGTTCCCGTATGTATCCCGGGCCGACCTCATATTCGGCGTCAACCGAAAGGAAGGCGCCCCACACAGGATCATCACTTCCGTCGTCAGGAACGCCGAAGACCTGTTGAATATGGACCGGTACTCACGAGCCCGGAGATATATCTTCCTGATCGTGGATGATGAACCCCGCTGGACCTCTCAGTTCCTTCCTGTCCTCTACGACATCATCGGGCAGCGGGCCGCTGTCAAAGTGACACGGACATATGAAGAAACCCTGAACTTCCTGTTCGGTGTCGGCAGTGAGGAACAGATCGTTCAGAAAGATTACCGCAGCCGGGGCCATGGAGATGATGTGGTCTGCCTGATCACGGACATATTCTACCCGCATGGCAACAGCATTCGGCGCGATGCGGGAACCGACCTGATCCATCTGATCGACAAATATTACTCCCGGTTCCCCAAGATCATAGCCTCCAAGGCCAGTGAAGCCAATGACCTGAGGAGCACAGCCTTCCTCATGCCCAAAGGAGATCCTGGAAGCCTGCAGACGCTCAGGGAGTATATCCACGACTTCACGGGCATGGGAGACTTCCTCGTCATCAACAAGACCGGGAAGGTGCTCTTTAAGCTCAAGAACATCCGTGAGATGCTGGCCGTGCTCAAAAAGGCGGAGAAGCCCACAAAAACGGGTCAGCAGCTGCGCGAAATCCTCGAGGCCTATGGAGAGCGAGACAACTTTTCCACCTGGCTTTACATGCATGGATA
>JBGUED010000238.1:0-4521 GCA_041821525.1 Candidatus Aminicenantaceae bacterium
CGATGACTGGGCGTCGGGGCATCTGAGGACCATACACACCATCGCGTGGGAAGGCTACCCCTACAACCGGATGCACGGCCCGAGCTCCACTCTGCATTCCAACGCCCTGGAGATGTGCCGCTGGGCCATCATCAACATGAACCGCGGCTCGTGGGAGGGGCGGAAGATCCTGGAATCCGCCAGCTATGACCTGCTCTGGAAACCCTGGTTCCCGATCGGGAAGGAGGGGAGCGGAGAAGCCCTGGGACTGAGCTGGTTCCTGGGAGAGCATCGGGGAGAAAAGACGGTGAGCCATGGCGGGGGCGATACCGGATTCAACACCTATCTGACCATACTTCCGGAGAGATCCATGGCTGTGGTCGTGCTGTGCAACACAATCCCCGCCCCGGTCAGCTATCTCTCCAAGACGGCGCTGGATATCCTGCTGGGATTCGAACCCGAGGTCTTCAAGCCTCCGGCGAGTGTCCCGGTGCTCTGGGAACTGGAGGAAAAGGGCCGGGACGAGGCCGTTGCAGTCTGGGAATCACTCCGGCTGGAACACGCGGAAGAATACGAATTCGGCCGGCAGCAGTTTTTCTACATGGCCGCCATGTCGATCGAGCTGGACCGCACCGAGGAAGGGGAAGAGGTGATCCGCCTCTTGCGTGAAATACTTCCTGATCAGGCCATGGCCCAGGCAAGGTATTTCATCGTCACCTCCCTGAAAAACAATCCTGACAACCGGACCGCAGCCCGCATGCTGGAGGTCCTGGACGAGGACTGATCTTGTAAAAGTCCCGGCTCATTCAGACCTCAGGTTGTGTGTGGGGTTGGTGCCGGCTATGAATCCCGCAGCTCTCCCATGGTCCGTTTCAGGCCGTCCCGGTACGAGGGATACTCAGGCTGCCATTCCAGTACTCGTTTCGCCTTGGCGTTCGAGACTCTGCAGTTCATGGTAATGGTCTCAACGAGAAGCCTGCCGATGATGATCCGCATCAGCTGCCTGGGGATGGACTTGGGCGTCGGAATTTGCATGCACTCCGCCATGTACTCCGTGAACTCACGCATCGTACAGGGGGTGTCGTCTGCCAGGATGAACCTTTCTCCGCAGGGACGCTTCTCCACGGCCTTCACGTAGGCATCCGCCAGGTCTTCGACATGGATGCGGGGGATGATGTTGTCCCCCTTACCCGCGATCCGGAATCGGCCCTTTTTCATCCACTCGTACATCATGAGGAACAATCCGCCCGGGCCGTAGATCTGACCCGGCATAAAAACGATGCAGCGGGGCGGATCGTTCCCAAGCGCTTTGTCGATCAGTTCATCCACTTGTTCCCCGATCTTGGTCATGCCGAACCGCTGGATCGGATCAGCTTCCGTGAATACTCTGCCCGTATCGGAGTGGAAACTTGTGCCCAGCGTCAGTATATAAGGGCAGCCGATCTTTTCTGCCAGCTGGATGGTATGGGAGATGTAAAGTGTCGTTTCGCCGCGCAGCCTGATAAATCGTCTTTTGGATATGCGCCCCGGCCTCACAGGAGGCATGGCGATGTTGATGATAAAATCAGGCGCAACCAGATGGGAGACGAACGAATCGGGATCCAGGATATCCCCCACGATGCCGGCGGCTCCCACCTGCTTGAGCGTCGGGATCCGGGTTTTGTCCCTCGTTAGGACCGTGACATGATGGTTCTTTTGGATGAGCCTTGGAACCAGGTGGGAGCCCAGAAAGCCTGTGCCCCCGACGATGAATACCCTCAATCGATCGGGCTGATGGTGAGCTTCACCATGGTGTCGCCCTGCTCGATGGCATCCACGATGTCGAGTCCGGTAACAATCCTACCGAACACGGTGTGATTGCCGTCCAGATGGGGCTGGGGCGAGTGGGTGATAAAGAATTGGCTGCCGTTGGTGTGGGGCCCGGCATTGGCCATGGAGATCACACACCGCTCGTGCTTGAGCGGGTTTCCGGTCAACTCATCCTCGAACTTGTATCCAGGGCCGCCGCGCCCGGTGCCGGTCGGGTCTCCGCCCTGGATCATGAAATCGCTGATCACACGGTGGAAGCTGACGCCGTCGTAATACCCCTCCCTGGCCAGGAACACGAAGTTGTTTACGGTCTTGGGGGCATGCTCCGGATAGAGCTCCAGTTCCATCTTGCCCTTGTTAGTCTCGATCGCCACCTTGTAGGTCTTGTTCGTGTCGATCTGCATCTCTGGTGGTGCGGTCCACTGTTTGTCGCTCATTGATCGTCCCTCCTCTCGAGTTTATCCTCTCACAATACCAGATATTCTGCGGAAAGGAAACTTCTCTGTCTCCGAAGACCGAAGCAACCCTCACCCGGACAATAGAGTCTTATAGGATGATGACACGCCTGAAACGTAGGAAAGACCATTTCGGATCAGAGCTTTTGAGAGGAGGGCATTGTGTTTAGAAATTACCTCAAGGTCGCGCTGCGAAGCGTCTTCAAACACAAGGGAATCTCGTTCATCAATATCTTCGGGCTCACCGTGGGCATGGCCTGCGTTGTCCTGATCTTCCTCTGGGTACAGCAGCAGTTGAGCTACGACAAGGATCAGATCCACCGCGATCACCTCTATCGCCTCGAGTCCGAGACCTGGGTTATTATGCCCCCTTATCTGAGGGAAACCGCAGCGGTCTTTCCTGAGGTCGAGGAGGCCGTGCGCTTCTATTATTGGTTCGAGCCCACCCTGAAATACCAGGAAAACATCTTCACGGTCACGGATTTCGCACTGGTCGACGACTCGGTCTTTCGGGCCTTCAACTTCGATTTCGTCGCCGGACAGCCCGAGACCGCCCTGGCTGCGCCCTTTTCCATTGTACTGACTGAATCCGTCGCAGAACGGCTGTTCGGGGATGAGCCCCCCTTAGGTCAGGTGATCCGGATGAACAACGACTATGACTATACCGTCACCGGTGTGGTCCGGGACATCATCCAGTTCCACATGAACATCAATGCCTTTTCCGCCATGACCGACATGGTGCGCCGGGATCCGGACAGCGACTTCCTGACCACCCACAACTATAACCACTCCATCTACCTGCTGGTATCCCCGGGGACCGATGTCCCCGCACTGGCCGAGAAGATCGACACGCGTGCCCGGGAGGTGGATGAGTTCGGCGGGGCCCGCCTGAAACTCCGACCCTTCAGCGACATCTATTTTGCCTCCAACCTGCAGGCCGAACATAACACCAAACATGGGAATGTCGGCCTGGTGTTCGGCTTCTCCATCATCGCTGTTTTGATCCTGCTCATCGCCTGCATCAACTTCGTGAACCTTACCATCGCCCAGACCGGTACCCGGGAAAAAGAGATCGCTATGCGCAAGGTGGTGGGGGCGCGGCAGTCTTCGTTGCAGCGACAGTTTTTCGGAGAGACCATGGTTTTCGTGGCCACCGCCTCCCTCCTGGCGGCGGTCCTGCTGCAGTTCCTTCTTCCCCTGTTCAACCGCCTAACGGGCGAAGAGATCGTGCCCGCCGCCTCGAGCCTGGGATTCCTGGCCATCGTTGCCTCGGTCCTGCTGTTCACGGCCTTTGTTTCCGGGGCCTATCCCTCCTTGTACCTTTCCGCGCTTAATCCCGTCCTGATCCTCAAGGGAAAATCCCGCAAGGGACGGAAAAACTCGCTCTTGAGCCGGCTGTTGATCACCTTCCAGTTCACAATTTCCATTGCCCTGATCATCTCGACGCTCACAGTCGTCAAACAGCTGAACTTCATGCAGAACCGGGACCTGGGCATGGATTATGACCAGATGCTGACTTTCAGCCTGAGGGGCGAGAAGTTCCAGGGAAATGCAGACAAACAGTTAAGCAGCAAGAGCGCCTTCAAAGAGAGGCTGCTGTCCAATCCGGCGGTCCACGGGATGACATACTTGAATCAGGTCCCCGGTAAGATCACCAACACCTGGACGTGGAACCTGGCCGAGGACGAGGAAGGGATCCCACTGAAGGTCATCAATGCTGATCCGGACTTCGTCGATCTCATGGGACTGGAAGTCGTCGCAGGCCGAAACTTTTCCTATGATACACGGACCGACCTGGACCTGAGATTCCTGATCAACGAGGAGGCCGCCCGTGCCTTGGGATTCGAGGACCCTGTCGGCAAGACCACAAATAGCGGTCGCATGCACATCATCGGTGTGGTCAAGGATTTTCACTACAACTCCCTGCACACCAAGATCGAGCCTATGGCCATCAGCTGGAGCTATTGGACGGGCAGGGCCGGAGTCAAAATATCCGGCCACAGCATAGGGGAGACCATACGTTTCATCGAGGATGTCTATGCCGAGTTCTGCCCCGGCTTCAGCCTGGAGTTCAGCTTCCTGGACGAGACTTTTGCCCAGCAGTATGAAGCGGAGAAGAGGCTGGAAAAACTCCTGGTCTACTTTGTCAGCCTGGCGATCTGCCTGTCATGCCTGGGGCTCTTTGCCCTGACCGCTTTTGTGGTGGAGCAGAAGACCAAAGAGATCGGGATTCGCAAAGTGCTGGGCTCTACCAATACCGGCATCGTGGTCCTGCTCT
>JBGUED010000239.1:0-4513 GCA_041821525.1 Candidatus Aminicenantaceae bacterium
CGTGGTTTCACCTTCTATGATCTGGAAGGCCGATCGCGGCGCACCACATCGGGGGCAGTTCCAGTCCTCCGCAAGGTCTTCAAATGGGAGCGCTTCTTGAGATTCATCATAGATGTATCCGCATACCGAACATTTCCATTTTTTCATTATCCCTCCTCAAGGATCACGAATGCCTCCGATCCCTTTGGGCGGGATCAGGGGAAGATCCGATGGATCAACTGCATCAATGCATAGAAGGAGACCAACCCCAGGACAAAGAACAGGGGCTGTCCGTTTTCCCTCTCGGGCAGGAACTCACGAACGAACACATAGAGCATGATCCCGGCTATGCCGCTGATCACCACGTAGTAGACGATGGGCGAGAGCGTTATCAGGCTCGCGAACAGCACTCCCAGGGGAGCCCCCAGGGAAATGGCGACCTTCTCGTACAGGTTGGGGGCGAACTGGCCGTGTACCTCGGCCAGCGAGGCCCCGATCAGCCCGGCGTGCAGGGCGACCGGGATGATGAACAGGATCCCCTCGTAGATCTCACTCTGGATCAGATCCGGCAGCACAACTCCGATCAGAAAATAGTACACAAAAAATGTAACGGTATGGAAGGCCTTGAGCTTTTGCTGCACGGCCGCTTTTTCGGCATGCTGGTAAAAATATTTTTCCACGAGATGCACGATGGAAAATCCCAGCAGTAGGAACAGAAACACGGATTCTTTTAACTGCTCCGCGGCGTAATAGGTCTGGGGCAACAGGTCGAGGAACAGGTAGCCGATGGAGACTCCGGCTGCGAACGAAATGAGTCGAAAGTGCCGGGATCCTGGAGGGATCTTGATGTTTTCCCCCAACAAATGGATGACGGCCACGGCCAAGACCAGTCCCAGCGCGATCAGATTCGATTGCTCCATTACTCGAGGCGGTAGTTGGGGGCTTCCTTCGTAATAACCACATCATGGACATGGCTCTCCCGCCACCCCGAAGCCGTCACCTTGATGAAGCGGGCATTTTCGCGCAGTTCGTCGATAGTTGAGCAGCCGGCATATCCCATTCCGGCCTTTAATCCGCCCACCATCATCTGGATGATGCGGCTCACCGGCCCCTTGTTGGGGACGCGTCCCTCGATACCTTCGGGAACGAGCTTCCCTTCGGCGGCCGTGGCTTCCTGGAAGTAGCGGTCACGGCTGCGGCCATCGCGCATGGCCTCTAAAGAGCCCATGCCCCGGTAGGTCTTGTAAGAGCGGCCCTGGAGGATGACCACCTCACCGGGGGATTCGTCTGTGCCGGCCAGCAGGTTGCCGAGCATGACCGAGTTGGCTCCCGCGGCCAGGGATTTGGTGATATCCCCGGAGAATTTGATGCCTCCGTCAGCAATGAGGGGCACATCCTTCTCGACTGTCACTCTGGCCACATCCGCGATGGCGGTGATCTGAGGGATGCCTGCGCCTGAGATAACCCGTGTGGTACAGATGGAACCGGGTCCCACACCCACCTTGACGGCGTCTGCGCCGCGATCGATCAGGTCCCTGGCGGCCTCGGCTGTGCCGATGTTCCCGGCCACCAGTTCCTGGTCCGGGAATTCCGTCTTCAGCATCTCCACTGTGTCCAGGACTTTCTGGGAATGGCCATGAGCATTGTCCACGACCAGGATGTCCACCTTGGCTGCGATCAGAGCCTTGGCCCGGTCCAGGGTGTCCTCTCCAACGCCCACGGCGGCCCCCACTCGAAGGCGGCCGAAATTATCCTTGGCGGCCAGAGGGTAACGTATGCGCTTGAGGATGTCCTTGTAGGTGATCAGTCCCTTGAGGAGAAAGCCTTCGTCGACCATCAGCAGCTTTTCGATCTTGTGCTTGTGGAACAGCTTTTCCGCCTCTTCCAGAGAGGTCCCCAGGGGCACGGTTACCAAATCCCTGGTCATCACCTCGCTGATGCTCAGGTTCAGGCGTGTCTCGAAGCGGATATCCCGGTTGGTGAGGATTCCCTGCAGTATATTGTTATCATCTGTGATGGGCAGGCCGGAGATGCCGTATTTCTGCATGATGTCTTTGGCCTCGAAGATCTTGTTGTGGGGGCGCATGGTGATGGGATCCACGATCATGCCGCTCTCGTGACGTTTGACCTTATCCACCTCCTCGGCCTGTTGGGTGACGGAGATGTTCCGGTGGACGATCCCGATGCCTCCTTGCTGGGCGAGTGCAATGGCCATGCGGGATTCCGTGACCGTGTCCATGGCTGAGGAGAGAATCGGGATGCTGAGGGAGATGTTGCGGCTGAGACGGCTGGCGACATTGGCTTCGGAGGGCACAACACCGGAACGCGCCGGCAGGATGAGCACATCGTCGAACGTAAGCCCCTCTTTGATCTTATCATCCAGCATCTTGGTCTCTCCTTATCGTTTCTTTTTCTTCTTTCTTTTTTTGGGGATCACGGACCGGGCCTGCTTGGTGCGGGGCGCGGGCGCCTGCTGCGGCCTCTCACCGTAGGTCACGGGCCGCACTCTGCGCACGGGCATGCTCTCCTCCACGGCCGGCTGCAGAAAGTACAGGAATCGGATTGTTTCTTCTTCGAGCCGGTCCATCATGGCCTGGTACATCTCAAAGCTCTCTTTCTTGTATTCGACCAGGGGATCCCGCTGCCCGTATCCTCGCAGGCCGATGCCTTCTTTGAGATAATCCATGCCCAGGAGATGGTCTTTCCACTGCGTGTCGATGACCTGGAGCATGATCATGCGCTCGAATTCCCGCATGGTGGCAGGGCCCAGAAGCCTCTCTTTTTCCTCGTAGTGCTGACTGAGCTGGGAGAGCGCCTTTTTCTTGAGTTCCTCATAATTGACCGTGGCCCATTCAATACCTAGTCCTTCCGGGTTTTGACCGAACTGGGCGAGGTAGGTTTTTTTGAAGCCCTCCACATCCCATTCATCGGGCGAGATATCCTGATTGGTGTAGTTCTCCATGATCCACTCCCCCAGGGTCGCCACCAGCTCCAGGACGTGGTTGCGCATGTCCTTGCCTTCGAGGATATCCCGGCGCTGGGAATAGACGGACGTGCGCTGTTTGTTCATCACGTCATCGTATTCCAGCAGGTGCTTGCGGATGGAAAAATTCTGGCCTTCGACCTGTTTTTGGGCCCGTTCGATGGCACGGCTTACCATCGAATGCTCGATGGGGACACCCTCTTCCATGCCTACCCGGGACATCAGCCCGGAGATGCGCTCGCTGCCGAAGATGCGCATCAGGTCGTCTTCGAGGCTCAGATAGAAGCGGGAAGATCCGGGATCTCCCTGCCGGCCCGCCCTCCCGCGCAGCTGGTTGTCGATGCGACGGGCTTCGTGGCGTTCCGTGCCGATGATGTGCAGACCTCCCATCTCGATGATCCGATCGTGATTCAACTCAGTAACGGCCTTGGCCTTGAGCAGTTCTTTCTCCCACTCATCTGGAGGGGGATCCATGGGATCGAGACCCCGCTTGCTCAGAGCTTCCTGGGTCAAAGCCTCGGGATTGCCGCCCAGCAGGATATCCACGCCGCGGCCGGCCATATTGGTGGCGATGGTCACGGCCTCGAGTCGGCCAGCCTGAGAGATAATCTTTGCTTCCTGTTCGTGATATTTGGCGTTGAGCACGTTGTGTGTGACCCCAGCCTTGCGCAGGAGCCGGCTGAGGTGTTCGGAGTTCTCGATGGAGATGGTCCCGACCAGGACAGGCCGTCCGTTTTCCTGGCACTCCTGGATCTCATTCACGACCGCATTCCATTTCTCCTCGGCCGAGCGGTAGATCTGGTCGTCGTGCTCGATGCGGATGAGGGGGCGGTTGGTAGGGATCTCCACCACATCCAGCTTGTAGATGGAGTGGAACTCCGCAGCTTCGGTGAGTGCCGTCCCCGTCATGCCTGAGAGCTTTTCATACATGCGGAAGAAATTCTGGAAGGTGATGGAGGCCAGCGTCTGATACTCGGCCTCGATCCGCACCTTCTCTTTGGCTTCCAGGGCCTGATGCAGGCCGTCGCTGTACCGCCGGCCGGGCATCAGCCTCCCTGTGAACTCATCGACGATGAGGACCTGACCTTCCTTCACCATGTAGTCCACGTCTCGCCTGAACAATTGGTGCGCCTTCAAGGCCTGGTTGACGGCATGGATGAGGTCCATGTTCTTGAGGTCGTAAAGGTTGGAGAGCTGCAGTATTTTTTCCGATTCCGCTACTCCTTCCTCGCTCAGGGCCACGGTTCGGCTTTTTTCATCGACGATGAAGTGCGTCTCTTTTTTGAGCTTTCGGACCAGGCTGTCCACTTTGTAGTAGATGGCCGTAGACTCCTCGGTCGGGCCGGAGATGATGAGCGGGGTCCGGGCTTCGTCGACCAGGATGCTGTCCACCTCATCAACGATGGCATAGTTGTGCTTGGGCTGGACCAGGTCGGACAACCGGAACTTCATGTTGTCCCGCAGGTAGTCGAACCCGAACTCGTTGTTGGTGCCGTAGGTGATATCGGCTCCGTATGCACTCTGGCGTTCCTGGTCGTTCATCTCGTGCTG
>JBGUED010000240.1:0-4508 GCA_041821525.1 Candidatus Aminicenantaceae bacterium
TCTGGGACAAGCGCGTCTCGGTCTGTTCCAGCCTCTCCGGAGATCGGCTCTGATTCTCACGGAACTGGATGAGGTGTTCACCCAGCTCCCTGATCGTGATGGAGAACTGAGAAACGCTCTCCAGGGCAGGCTTGCTTTCCGGGTCGAACTCCGCCAGCTGCTCCAGCAGGGGCTGCAGCCGAGACACCAAACTGGCCAGGGATGCATCTCCACTGTAGGAGAGGGTCAGGGCCTCGTCCACCCAGTGGCTGATCTTCTCGCTGTTCTTCAGGATGAGCCGATCGCTCCGAAGAACTTCTTCTTCCCCGGTCCCCAGCTCGGCCTTTTCGATCTCCTGGATCTGGTAGTCCAGGAAATCCAGCCTCTGTTTGCGATCCTGGGCCGAGGCCAGGAGTTCCTGCTTGCGGCGGAACAGGCGGCGGACCTCGATCGCGGCATGGGCGACCTTTCCTCGCAGAGCCAGGGCCCCGGCGTAACGGTCGAGGTAGTCCATCTGGTTCTCAGCCACGCGCAGGAAAACGTGGTCGTTCTGGCCATAGATGTCCACCAGCGAATCCCCCGCGGCGCGCAGGTTCTTGAGGGGGACCAGGGTACCATCGAGGTAGCCGCGACCTGACCCTTTTTCTGTGATCCGGCGCTGGACAAAGGTCTGGTTGTCTTCTTCGCTGCCCGGGGGATCCGTTCCCTCAAACACGGCTTCGATAGAGGTCTCGCTGGTGCCAGTACGGATAACATCGGTGGACCCCTTGTCTCCCAGGGCCAGGCGGATGCTCTCGATCAGGATGGACTTACCCGCTCCGGTCTCTCCGGTCAGGACCGAGAAACCGGATTCCAGCCCCAGCTCCACTTCTTCGATGGTAGCCAGGTTCTTTATGCGCAGGGACTTCAGCATGCGTTGTCCGAGAGGCTTTCCCTATCTGTAATCGTATTTATTTCTTGATTGGGATCGGGACCAGACCGGTATCCAGATTGATGCGTCCGTAACCGAGGTAGTCATCCCGTCCGGGGTATTCGTCGGCGTTGACGTCGTCGGCGGTGTAGCGGATGACATTCATGACATCTGACACCTCCATCCAGGGTTTGGCGCTCAGGATCAGGGCCGCCATGCCGGACACGTGCGGTGCGGCAAACGAAGTTCCCCAAGTCCAGCTGTAGGGATAATAGTTGGGTGGGACGTCCCAGACAGGAACGGTGGTGAGGATCGCTTCGCCCGGTGCAGCCACGTCGATCTCGGGTCCGAAGTTGGACTCGGGAACATGCATGTCGTCCATATCCGTGGAGGCTACCGCCAGCACATAGTTGTCATAGGCGGCGGGATAGAGGACTTCGCCGCTCTCGTTCCCGCTGGAGGCGACCACAACGACTCCTCTTTGGAATGCATACCGGACCGCCTCTTCCAGATCCGGATCGTCGATAGGGCCGCCCAGGCTGAGGTTGATGACGTGGGCGCCATTGTCCGTGGCCCAGAGGATGCCTTCGATCACGTCGGAGTAGCTCCCTTCTCCATTCTTGTCCATGCATTTGACTGGCAGGATCATGCAGTTCCAGGCCACACCGGCGATGCCGATCCCGTTGTTAGATTCGGCTGCTGTGATTCCAGCTACGGCCGTACCATGCCAGAAGTCGTCCGTGGCATCATCGTCGCCATTGACGAAGTCTTTGCCCGAGGAATACATCTTGTTTACTAGGTCCGGATGGGTGAGATCCACTCCCGTGTCGATGACTGCGATGAGGATGCCGGATGTCCCTGTGGTTTCCTCCCAGGCTGTGGTGGCGCTGATGTCGGAGCTGGGAGTGCCTCCCGGGCTTCCTGGGACCACCTGACCGGTGTTGGAGAGCGCGTACTGATCACGGAAAAAAAGGTCATTTGGGGTAACTGCCACACGGGCGATGTAATCCGGCTTGGCATATTCCACCAAAGAGTTCTGGTTCCAGACCTCCACCATCTCTTCTACAGTCGAGTCCTCAGGGACCTGGACGCGGTAGAGGTCTACGACCGGGATCCGGTGCGAGGCCTGGCTTCCGTAGGCATTTGTCAGGGCCTGGACGTGCTGGCTCGTGAGCAGCGGGCTGAATTTGACCAGGATGTGATCTTCAGCATAAATCCTGGTATCACTTGTTTCCTCGCCCTTGTTCCGGGAAAGTATGCGGTCCGGGATCCGCTGTGTCAGGTCGCCCCGGATTCGCTCCTGACTCTGACGGTCCTGCTGAGTGAGGGCCTGGAGGCTGATAACGGTGAAGAGGGCTATCAGGATCAACACAAACCTGTGTTTCGTTGTCATGCTCGCTTACCTCCTTAATGAGTGCGGCTAGAACGCATAGGACAGCCCCGCCCTCATTCCCCAATCCACGGAACTCGAGTTGGGAATGATCGAGAGTTCTGCCTTGAGCGTCCATCCATCGGCGGGTTCGTAGTCCAGGCCTGCCACGGCATTGAACCGGCCTCGAGATTTGAAGGTCTTCTCCTGCGATCCTGTGAGATCCTGGATCTGCTCCTCAACGACAAGCCGTCCCCAGAGATAGTCATAGGCAAACCGCAGGTAGGGGTAGACATCGGCATAGCGAATATAGGTGAACTGCAGCCCCCCATAGATCCGCTGCCACTTCGGTTGCGTGTTCGCTGTGCCATTCACTGCCAGCCCCGGAATCTCGAAACTTTCCTGCTTCCCATTGTAATAGACGTACTCACCCCTTAGTCCGATCTCAAAATCGCCTGTTTCTACCAGCATGGCTGCCAGTTCTCCACCCAACAACATGCCTCCTGTATTGCCCTCAACCAGCTCAAGCGAGAGCGGCAGCTCCCGGCAGACAACAGTGCCGGGGTTGGACAGCGAGTAGCCGATGATCCCGGCCAGAGAGAACCGCTGGTTGAACTCCAGGGCCGGCCGGAACGTGAAGATCGAGGACTTGAGTTTGGTCGTCTCTTCCGATGCATCCCAGGCGATGGCCCGGTTGAAGTATTCGAAACCAACGGTGGTCTTTATGCGCAGATCCTGGATCAGGCCGGTCTGGTTTTGGGCGGAGGCAGGCAATGTCCAGGCCAGCAACAAAATCGTGATGCTCAGCGCAACCCTCCATTTAGCCATGAATTTATCCTCCTAGTCCTTCTTTATCGGGATTTTATCGATTTCCGCCATCCTGCTTACTGCCTGGGCGGAGTACTTGCTGTTGGGATAGTCCGAGATGAGTTTCTGGTAGTAGGGGAGACACTGGTCGCTCATGCTACCTTTGTAATAGGCTTCAGCCAGGATGAAATACACTCGATCCATCTCGGAAAAGCTGGGATACTCTGTCAGGATCTCTGTAAGCCGGCTGACCGCGGCTTTGTAAGCACGCCGCTTGTAATAGTGATATGCGATGGTAAAAGAATGCTGCGCCAGGCGCTCCTCGCAGTCCTGTACATTTTCCCTGGCCTGCTCCGCCTCTTCGCTGAAGGGGTATTTGCTGATGACCTGCTTGAACTCGACCAGGGCCTGCTTGGTCTTGGATTGGTCTCTCCCGGGTTTCAGGGCTTTTTTAAAGTAGGATTGAGCGATTTGGTACTGGGCGTAGGCGGCAGACGGACTGTAGGGGAAGAGCGAAATGAACTCACGGTACTCAGAGGAGGCGATGATCATGCTGCCTTCGTCTCCCTGCTTGAAGTACGAATCGGCGATGACCAGCTTGGCCCTCTGCGCGTAGAAACTGCGCGGGAAGGAATCGATCACCTGGCGGAGGTAGAGCCGACCTTTTTCCGGGTCTTTGTCAATGGACTGTTGGCCCAGCTCAAAGAGTTCTTCGTCCGAGGTCGCATCCGGGTCGATCTCAACTTTTTTGCCTCCGCATCCCATCCCGATCCCCAGGACCAGAATAAGACACAGCGTGTATATGCAATGTTTTCTCATATTTTCGTCCTTTGCCATTCTTAGGAAATCCTACTCAGGCATATACGTCATTTATCCACTGCCATTCCTGTTTCAGGCCCTCTTCCAGTGCGGTGCGAGGAGCGTAGCCCAGGTCCCGGGCGGCCTTGCTGATGTCGGCCGACGTATGGGGTACATCCCCCTTCTGTTTTGTTTCCCAATGGATCCGAACATCGCGGCCCGAGATCTCTTCGATGAGGGGGAAGAGCTCCTTGAGGATCCTGCGATGTCCGCCGCCCACGTTGTAGACCTCGCCGGGCTGGCCCTGGTTCAGGGCAGCGATATTAGCTTCCACGATGTCGTCGACGAAGGTAAAATCGCGGGTCTGCTGCCCGTCTCCATACACTACGATGGGTTCGCCGAAGTAGATCGCCTTGAAGAACTTGTGAAAGGCCATGTCCGGCCTCTGCCCGGGCCCGAAGACCGTGAAAAACCGCAGGGAAACTGCTGGGACTCCGTGGTTGCTGGCGTAGAGCGAGCAGAGATGTTCGGCCGCCAGTTTACTTACCCCATAAGGGGAGAAGGGCCGCGTGGGGCTGGTTTCCCGCATGGGGAGCTCCGGGCAGTCTCCGTACACGGAGGAGGAGGAAGCGTACACAAATTTCT
>JBGUED010000241.1:0-4497 GCA_041821525.1 Candidatus Aminicenantaceae bacterium
CGGTTTCGTGGTTTTCCTCCAGGAGCGCCAGTCGCTTCTCCGGGCTCTCTCCGATGGCCTCGTACATCAGGTCCAGCTCATAGAACAGGCGGGCATACCCTTTTTCCCGCTCCAGGGCCTCCTCCAGATGGGCCACGGCGGCCCGCTCATCGTTCCGCACCCGGGCATAGGCCAGGCCCAGGTTGCGGTAGAGCAGGAAATAGCCCTCCCCGAGCTCACGCGCCTTTTCCCAGTGCTGTATGGCCCTCTCCGGCTGGGTCTCAAAAAGGCAGGTTCCCAGATAGTACAGGACCCGGCTGTCAGCGGGATTCTCGGCCAGAGCCGCCTTCAGGACAGTGACTGTTTCGTCCCGGAAAGGGAAACTGCCGTCAGGCGATCTTTGGGACGCCTGTGTAAACCGCTGCCGGGCCGCCTCATCCTCCCCGGTCTTCTGTTCGAGATAGCCCAGGTAGTAGAGCATCAAGGGAGGCAGATCCTCTCGGGACTCGCTTGTGCCTTCAAATCTCCGGAGGACATCCCGTGCCTCTGCATAAAGTCCACACCCCATATAATCCGAGGCCAGCTCCAGATAGGACTGCGGCTCGCCCCGCATGAGTTGGGCAAGCTGTGAAAGCAGCCTGTTCCCAGCTTCTTGGTCACCACCGTCTCCCTGTGAGAGCGCCCTCTCATGGGCTGCCCAGAAATCCAGAGGATTGAATTTCAGGGCTGCAAAGACAGCCTTCTCCGCGTCTGCATGTCTCCCCAGATGCCGCAGTAGGGCCGCCCTGAATGGGGCCTGGATGGCCGCTTCCCGTCCTACCGCCGCAGCAGACCGGTCCAGGTACTTCAGAGCCTCGGAAAATCTCCCCTGGGCGCAGGCCATTCGTGCCAGGCCGCAGCAGGCGGCCGACCTCCAGCCAGGATCCCAGGCCGCCCTCTCAAAGGCATCGACCGCAGCCTCGATCCTGTCCTGTGCCTTCAGCGCCTGTCCCAGATAGTAGTAGGCCTCGCAGTCCTTGGGCCGCGTGTGGTTCCAGCCCTGCCTATCGACCGCCCGCCTCAGGTACGCCTCCGCCTCCTTGGCCATCCCCTGCTTCAGATACTGGATCCCCATCCGTGTGTTCACCCGGGCGTCTCCCGGGTCGCGTCTCAGAGCTTCCTCATAATAGGCATATGGATCGCGCGTTGGATTGTGGAACTGCTCCAGGCGCAGGCCCGCCAGATAGAGTTCCTCAATGGTCTTGACAGCGTCGGGTGCAAGTGGAGGTTCGACCTCCCGCGGCATGGGTTTCCCTTTGGGCGCTTCCGGTGCATAACTCAGGACAACCCGTCCCCCAGATTTGAGCACGAGCCTCAGGTCCTCGGGCCGCGCATCCTCTGCCAGGTCGACCTCCGTATAAAGCGGCCTGTCCGGTGCCAGATCCAGGTCCCGCTTCAGCACCTGACGGGCGGCCGACCAGAGCACCACCTCAGCATTATCCATGGGAGTGGAAACATTGATCCCGATCAGCGCCTTTGCCCCCGAGATATCCAGATTCAGGGCCGCATCTGGATTGGCGGCCTTCACACCGCCCAGTTCCCGTAGCGGATACCACGTGTGGGTGACAGACCGCGTCTCATAGGGCTCGATCCAGCTGTAGTCCGGCTGGTTGTCCGAGAAGGCCCCCACCATGAGCTCGAGATAGGGCCCATCCTCGTCGCTCAGGATCGTGTCCCAGCGCCGCCCCTGGGCAGCAGTGCCCCAGGTCCAGAACTTCTTGCCCGGCATCACATGGTGGTCGGCCACATGCACCACACCGGCCCCTTTCCCGTGGTCATACCCGGCCAGGAAGTCATCTTCATAATTCCATGCGAAGAAAGAGCTGGGGGCCGGATGGTTCTTCCACCAGCTGATGTCCAGGCCCTCGCTGTAATCGACCCGGTTATAGGGCCCTTGGGCCACGGGCCAGCTAATGAACTGGTTCTTTCCGTGATAGGTAGCATATTCGGTCCCGGGCGGGAAAATCACCTGGTAGTCCTCGTTGGTGTGAACTGCTACGTTGGCCCAGTAAAGCAGGGAGTGAGCGAGCGGAGTCCGGTTCATGATCCGCACTGTGGACTCGATCCGGGAACTGTCCGGGTACAGCGTGAGCCCGATGGCCCAGGTCATGCGGTGCCTCAGCTCCAGCTCGCCGATCCACACGGTCCGGCTCCCGTCCGCTTTTTCTTCTAACCTGTAGTCCACCGGCATGAAGGATGTGGCCCTATGATGGTGCGGGATGTTCCACTCCACACCGCCGGAAAGCCAGGCCCCCAGCATGCCGATCAGGGCCGGTTTTACCACGGTCTGGCGGTAGAAGAGGTCGTATCCATTGCTCTTATCCTGGGCCGAGAAGATGCGGCCGCCCAGCTCCGGCAGCACACAGAGCCTGATGTAGCGGTTCTCCAGGTACACGGCTTTGTAGGCGACATCCCTGCATTCGTCGGTCAGTTCATCCAGGAAAGGATAGGGATAGACTTTGCCCTGGGCTCCCTGGTAGGCCCGGCCATTGTAGAAGATCGGGAAGATGCTGGGCTCGCCCGCCAGGTAGGTGGGCAGTACCAGGTCCTCCTCCCAGATGCGGATTTCCTGCGCCGCCGCCCGGACTGGCAGCACTGTAGAGACAGCTAAACATAACACGATCCCGAGGCATATATACAGGCTGGAAATACGCTGTGGCATGGCCGATCTCCCCTGCCTGATATATATACCAATTCCCCCTGCATGACAACATCGAGAGATTGCTTCACTGTGTTCGCAATGACATGCTGAATAGACCGGCCCCTTTGGGGGACCGGCGATTTGATTAATTTGGCTTAGACAACACGGGAACTAGGAAGAATCCCTATTTGTTCAGCCGTTTTTCAAGTTCGGTAAAAAATCGGATCAGGAAATCACGGCTCGAGTCGATTTTTTCAGGATCCTGGGCCATGAGACAATCCACCCGGATCTGGCCGGCTGTATCATGGACCATGATGTTCATCAAAGGGGACTCGCCATTGGCATATGCATTGTGAGAAGACACAGCATCCAGGAATCCCTTTTCCCTGTTTTCCATCCTGATATTGAACCCGATCTCCTCCACGGCCCCGCGAGCGGCATCCCAGACTTCGTCCATAGAGACGTCTTCGTAGATCACCGCATGCCGTGAGACTGCGTGTCTTCCCTTTTGCTGTACGGATGTGCACATGATCCCAGCGGAAACCGCTGTGATCAGCACCAGCCAGGTCCATTTGTGTTTCATTGTAATATTCCTCTGCTAAACATAATTTAATAGCAATGAGACTAGCCGTAAATCACCTTTGGGGGTGATTCAGGGGGGTGAAATTGGCGGCACCGGAGAGAGCGGACGGGCGGCTCCGGTGCCGTAAGTTGTTTTATATCAAGCTAATTGTATGAAATTACGCGTACAGGCCTGTCATTCCACTTCGGGAAACATGGACTCGACGCCGGCAAAGATCTCCTCGCACAGAGAATTGAAGTCCATGTCGACTATGACGTGGAGCAGCTTCCCACTGTCCAGGAACACGTTGTATTCGCCCTTTTTCTCGCCCTGCTGCAGGTAAACCAGAGCCCGGGTTTTGCCTTTGCCCTCGGCAAATTTGCTGGCCACGGTGAGGTTGACGTCGATCTTTACATCCATGCGTACTCTCCTCGTTTTCTTCCTCTGACCATCAGCCTCCAGGCCGACAGCCTTATCCTTATAAACTTCTTATCACAAATGAGGCGAAAAGCTCAAATGAAATCGTTAACCTGGATAATTCACGAGTCGAGTTTGCCGTAGATGGTAGGTGCGGTGGGGTTGATAAACAGGGATGCTAATCCAGATAATTTTCGAGGATCCGCAGGTTGTCCGTGGATATGTCCACGAATTCCAGTCCGGCCTCATACATGGTATCCAGCTCGTGGAGCTTGTACCAGCGGACCTTTGCCGTGGGTGATATCGACTGGCCCGTCCCCGGGAGGGCGATCTTGAGCAAAAGGCCCTTGTCCTGGGGCAGGTACCTGTCGGTGAGAATGCGGATACCCGAAGTGGAGATGTCATGGGTCAGGGAAAATCTGCCTGCCGGCCCGACCTCGACGCGGCCGGCTATGGTGTCGCGTTTGAATTTGCGTCTCTCTTCCATTTTTTCTGCTCTAGGCTGTTGACGACATCCAATATACCCGATTGTCCCGCGATGTCAATCGGCTCAGGAACGCGGTTCACTTCTGTCAAGTTCTAAAAGATCCCGTACAGACGGGAACAGGTCCATGTCCGTGTGGGGCAGGAACAGCGATCCCGTGTACTCGTTCATGTAGCCGGGCTCTGTGTTCAGCTCCACATAGGTCATCCGCTTTGCCACCTCCGCGACCAGCCGTTTGTTCTTATCAGTGCGCAGGATCAGATACGCCCCCTGGAGTGAGCTGTTCCCCAGGTAGTGGAAACGGTTCCTCTCCAGGTCGGGCAGGAGACCGATGCGGATCGCGTTCTCAATATTGAGGTTCTGCCCGAATCCCCC
>JBGUED010000242.1:0-4496 GCA_041821525.1 Candidatus Aminicenantaceae bacterium
AATAAAATACGCCGAAATCCTCATTTGTCAAGGCCATCATGGCGGTGAAACGGGGAATCGGGGATGCAGCTGGGGAGCGGTAAATGGTTGACTCGAAGGGGCGATGCGAATATAATACCGCCACTGAACCGAGGCCGAAACTCCGGTGCGGAAGTGGCGGAACTGGTAGACGCGTAAGCCTCAGGAGTTTATGGCCCAAAAGGCCGTGGGGGTTCGACTCCCCCCTTCCGCACCATCCCAAAAAGCCCCATTTTGCAGCGCTGCAAGTGCCCTGATTTTGTAGCCGGGTAGGGGCATGCTATAATGGCCTTACCTGCCCTTTTCCTGGGAAACCGGGTCCGTTCCGGGCAGAGGCAAGGAGTCTTGGAGTGATACGCAAGGCATTCGCGATTTTTATTGGGATCGTGATGTTCATGAGTGCTTCCCTTTTGAATGCCGGAGGCGGGCTCCAGCTTGCGGATCGCTACCGCAAGTGGATAGAGGAGGAGGTGGCGTACATCATTGCTCCCGGGGAAAAGGAGGTCTTCCTCCAGCTTAAAACGGACCGGGAACGCGAGCTCTTCATCCAGGCATTCTGGGAACACCGCGATCCCACACCGGGAGATCGCGACAACGAGGCGAGTCGGGAGCACTACCGCCGTATCGGATACGCCGATCAATTCTACGGCCGGGATGCCCCCCAACCCGGGTGGAAAACCGACCGCGGCCGGATGTACATCATGCTGGGAGAGCCCAATGATATCCAGCGCTTCGAAGGGATGGCCCAAGTTCATTCCTCAGAGGTATGGTTCTATCAGGGATTGACTGACAGGGGGCTGCCGCCAGCTTTTTATCTGGTATTTTATCAGGATCGCGGCATTGGAGAGTACCGCCTGTACTCCCCTCTGGCCGACGGGCCTCAGGCGCTGCTGACGTCCTATGCCGGGGATCCCCTGGACTACCTGGCCGCTTATGATCAGCTCCGGGAGCACGCCCCAGAGCTGTCGGGGGCGTCCCTGAGCCTGTTGCCAGGAGAGGGAGTACTGCAGCAGGGGAGGCCCTCCCTGTCCTCAGACCTGCTGGTCAACCGGATCGAATCGACACCCATGCGTGAGGTAGAGGACCGATACGCGCGCAAGTTTCTCGAGTATAAGGACATAGTCGAAGTGGAATATTCCACAAATTATATCGAGAGTGATTCCCTGGTGAAGATCTCAAGAGATCCTTCCGGAATCCACTTCGTTCACTATGCCATCGAACCGGCCCGCCTTTCGGTCCACGCCCGGGAGGACCGCTACCTCACTGTGCTGGCACTGAACGGGACGGTCTCCGATGAGAACGGACGTGTGATCCACCAGTTCGAGAAGTCCATCCCCCTCCAGTTCGACGAGGAACAGATCAAGAGCATCAGTTCGCGTCCCGTGAGTATTCGGGATATGCTCCCGCTCATCCCTGGTCAGTACCGTCTGTCGGTGCTGGTCAAGAACGAAGCCTCCAAGGAATTCACTTCCCTGGAGAGAAAACTCTCGATCCCGGATGATGAGGAAAAGCTGCGGTTGACCTCTCCGCTCCTGGGCTACCGCATGCGCGAAAACCGACCGCCCCAGGGGCAGCTGCGCCCGTTTCAATCGGGGCGCTACCAGGTCTACTTCCAGGCCAATCGGATATTCACCCAAAAAGACACGCTGATCCTCGCCTTCCAGGTCCACGGACTGGAACCGGAGGTCCGGCCCCGGAGCGAAATCCGGTATGTCCTGTTTAGGGACCAGGAGCGGGTCAGGGAGATCACTCGCCGCCCCGCCGACTATCCGGATCTCCCCGATATAACGGAAGCTATTTCTCTGCAGGAGTTCCAGCCGGCACACTACAAGATCTCCATTCAACTCCTGGTGGCTGGTCGTGAGGTTCTCCAGGAGAACGAGGAATTCGACATCACCCATGCCCCCAGTGTTCCCCGGCCCTGGACCTACAGCAAGCTGCTGGCAGATGCCGGCCACCCCGTCTATGCCTTCATCCTCGGGTCCCAGTGCTTCCGCATGGGTCGCCTGGAGCCCGCCCGCACTCACCTGGAAAGCGCCCAGGGCTCGAATCCCGGGAACCTCATATATGCCCTGGCCCTGGCCCGTGTGTATCTGGCCCAGGAGAAATACGACCGGATCCCTGCCCTGCTTTCGCCCTTTCAGGAACCTGAGGACGCACCCTCCTTCGAGGTCTATTATACCCTGGGGCGCGCCCTTCAGGGCCTTGGGGATCTGGCACGCGCCGTCGAGGTGTACGAGCGGGCGCTCCGGAGCGTGGGCTTGAACACGATTCTTCTTAATGCCCTGGGAGAGTGCCAGTACCGGAGGGGCAGCCGGGACCAGGCCCTGACTGCCTGGGAACGATCTCTGGAGATCGACGCAGATCAGCCCGCCATCCGCAGGCTGGTGGATGCCATCAAGGAGAAGAAATGAGGGCTGCCCGTTTTCTGTGGGGGCTGAGCCTCATTTTGATGTGCTTCGCGTCGTGCTATTATTACCGGATGGAACAGAAGCTGGATCCAGAGAACCGGGACTGGCTCCAGCGGGTGGACTACATCATCACTTCCGAAGAAAGGAAGCTGTTTTTGAGCCTTCCCGAAGCAGATAGGGAGGCTTTTCGAGAGGAATTCTGGCTCAAGCGCGATCCCGATTCTACGACCGAGGAAAATGAGTTCAAGATGGAGTATTTCGCCCGCCTTGAGAAGGCAAATGAGCTGTTCTTCAGCGAGGGAAGGGAGGGATACAGGTCAGACCGGGGCCGCGTCTACATCCTCTACGGCCCACCCATGGAATACGCCACCACACCTCCGGATGATGTAGGCAGAACCAGTGTGATCTGGTATTACGGAAGCTTCCCTGTAATATTTGTGGACGAGTTTTCTACCGGTCGATTTTCCTTGGTCACATTTGATCTGTCCCCGCTCCGGGATCTGAACATCAAGTACATGCACGAGCTCGGTCGGCCCCCCGGACAGGCAGGGCTGTTCACTTCTGACTCAGGCGGCGGCCTGGATTTCGATTGGGATCTGAGGATCGCAGCCTCCGGTTCGCAGCGAGTGGAAGGGGAGGTAGAGATCACCATTCCTCTTCTGTATGTCTGGTTCGCTGCTCGGGGGGGGAGGATGGGAACCGATCTGGACCTGCGTTTGGAGGTCAGGGATGCGGCAGATCAACTCATATGGGAGCACGAAGAGGTCTTCCGGGTGGAGGTGGATGAGGCGGCCTTGCAGGAGGATCCGAAGATGAAACACCGGATGACGGTCGCGCTGCTGATTGAAGGAACGGTCCCACAGCTGCGTCATGGGACTAACCGGATCTTTGCCGTGCTGGTCAATCAGACCGGTGGCGCCAAGGTCAGCAAGGTGAAGACATTCAAGCTGAATTGAAGCCTGGATTAGCTAGAAATAATATCCCAGTGATAAACGGAATTCCCGAACACCCTTGAGGTTGACTCCCTGCCCGTAGCTGGAATTGAGGATGCGTTCGCCCTCCGTGTTGTCTTCTCCCGAGGGAAGCCAGCTGCCTCCGTCGTTCAGATCGTAGAGGTGGTACCGGGCCCCCAGAGTATTGAAGACATCCAGCGCGGCCTTGATCCTTCCGATGCCGGTACGAAAGTCTTTCTCGAGCCTCAGGTTAAGATTGCTGTAGGAGTCGTATCTGCGAGTACCATATGGCTCTGTGTAAATCTGAGTGGGCAGAACAAAGGCTTCGTTCGCAGCAGCCCACTCGGATGAGGCGGTCACCGTCACATCCCGCGCCCAGATGTATCCCCGGAGGTAGGAATAGTAGAAGCTCAGGTAGAATTCATAGGGGAAGCAGTAGGTACCCATGAGGTTTATGGTCAATGGGACATCATAATCCATAGGCGAATCCTGAGCGAGGTTGACGAAATAATTGGGGCTGTTGGCGGCGTTAGAGAAGGGCGTGCTGTACAGGGACCCTACTCCCAGGTTGCCGGTCGTCTTGCTGTAGACCACCGAGCCCATGAGCTGCCAGTTGTTGGACATCCTCTTCCGGATCACCAGCTCCAAACCCTTGTAGTCACGGTACAGTTCCCTGACGTTGTTCAGGCGGTAGAACGTGGGGGGCGATGAACTCGAGGGGTAGTACAGGGTCAGCTCAGAGTTCTCGTAGTCATTGGATCCTGCGGGGATTACGGCGTCATAGGGGACCCACCATCCCTCTGTATCTTTGGATTTGGTGTACCATTCGATATCAGAGTCCGGATTGTAGAGGACGTCCTCGAGGGATTTTTTCTTCTGCTTGGTGATGTAGTTCAGCCGGACCGAAAAGTCCTTGAGCAGTTCGCTTTCGATCCCCAACATGTACTCATCGACGTAGGGAGCGGTGATGCCGTCCGCGACCGTTCTGGTCCAATAGTCCGGGTGGTAGATGCGGAAGTCTTCCGGGAAGGGGTAGAACGCATCGCCGGCATTCACTTCCTGATCTTCGTTCATATCGAACCAGAAAAATTCGTGCTGGCGGCCGAAATTGTAG